>NZ_JYJG01000553.1 GCF_000955955.1 Lentzea aerocolonigenes | reverse complement strand
GCAACGGGACCCGCCCAACGCAAGCCGACCACCTACGGACCCCGCACCCCCCCACGGAACGCACGCGAACGCAGGCGTCCCCCCGACCCGGGAACCCCTACAACCAAACCTACCCAGAACGTCCGACAAGATCGTCAGTCACAGCCCAGCCACACGCCGAAATGGGCGACTCACCCCCGGTGAGTCGCCCAGACCAGCCGCCAAGCCCGATCAGCCGTGCTTGGCCCGCCGCCCAGACCGACGAGGCGGCAACGGCGTATCGCCACGCAGGTCCAACCGCCGCTGCTCCCCGTTGGCCTCGAGATGCGTCACCATCCGGCGCAGCATCTCCGCCAGCGACTGAGCCTCGGCCGACTCCAGCGGATCGGAGACGAAGACCTCTTCCTCGTTGAACTTGGGAAAGAGATCAGCCATCAACTCTTCACCCTCAGGGGTGAGTCGCAGAACCGCCAGCCGCCCGTCGGTCGGGTGTCCGAGACGCTCCAACAGCCCCCGTGACTGCAGCGTCTTGGCGACGCCGGTCAGGGTGCCCTTGGAGATCCCGGCCTCCTCGGCCACGTAGCGCGTCTCCATCTCGCCCCAGATCCACACGACCCAGAGCACGACGAAGCCGGTCCAGGTCAGATCGCTGGTGCGCAGCACCGAGTTCTCGAGGTGCTGGCGAATCGCGGTGGCGGCGCGGTGGATGTTCGACACCGCCGCCATCTGCTCGCGATGCAGCGGCACCGCACCGAGCTTGGCCTGGACGGCTTTCTCGGTCTCGGCAATCGTGTGGTGACCAGACAACTCAAAGTCTCCCGTGCTCGAGCTCAGGTGTTCCCGGCACAATACTTGCGGTTCCGAACTATGTCTGTGATGTGGTGCGAGTCAGTCCGCACGCGGTTTGATCACGATCCCACATCGTGCATGATCTCGTGACGGTCGTCACCCGTCCAGTTACGGACTGTTGCCCCGTGGTGGACGATGAGTGTGGAGCACCCACTGAGACCGATCATGGTCTTTACTCCACGGACGGGTCTATAGCGTTTGCCCCTCAACGTTATCCCCTCCGTGCCAGCGACACACTGTGCCGGAAAGGTAGTTCGACGTGGTCGGTGAACAGGTGACACGGGAACTCGCGGCAAGACTGGGCGACGACGGCATCGATGTCGTGCGCGTCGTCTTCCCCGACCTGCTCGGCACGGATAGGGGCCGTGACGTGCTCGTGGAGCATCTACCAGCGGTTACGCAGCGGGGGCTGTCGTTCTGCCGTGCCGTTTACAGCACGACTCCGGGCGGCAAGACGACCGAGAACGGGGGCGTGCTCGACGCCGGACTGCCCGACGTCATCGTGGTGCCGGATCTCGACACACTGCTCCCGATTCCGTGGGAGCCGGGCGTGGCGTGGTGCATCGGCGACGCCGTCAGCCCCGCCGACGAGAGACCTGTCGACGAATCGCCGCGGCAGGTGCTGCGCCGGGCGCTGGAAATATTCGAGACGACGGGACTGTCGCCGGTGGTCGGTCCCGAGTTGGAATATTTTCTCTGCGAACCCGACGAAGATCGCCCGAACGGGTGGCGGCCCTACTGCGATGAGCCCGGCAACGTGTACGCCACCGGCCGAAGGGGCGACTCTGACGGTCATCTGTTGAGAACTCTTCGCACACTCAGCTCCGCGGGCCTGCAAACCACGGGCGGCAACCACGAGTACGCGGGCGGTCAGTTCGAAATCAACCTCGTCCATTCGCCCGCCATGGACGCGGCCGATCGCGCGTTCCGCTTCAAGACGAGCGTCAAGGAGCTCGCGCGACGTGAAGGCCGGCTCGCCACGTTCATGGCCAAGCCGTTCAACGACGGCGGCGGCTCCGGCTTCCACCTGCACCTCTCGTGCCACGAGAAGGACGGCCGCAACGCGTTCCAGGCGCCCGGGACGAGTCACGGCCTCTCGGATGAAGCCCGCTGGGCCATCGGCGGCATCCTCAAGCACGCCCCCGCGCTGGCCGCGCTGCTCAACCCGACGGTCAACTCCTACAAGCGGTTCGGCCCGGACTCGCTCGCCCCGTGGCTGATCGACTGGGGCCTCGACAACCGCAGCGCCATGCTCCGGGTGCCTGCCGAACGAGGCGAGACGACGCGGCTCGAACTGCGGCTCGGCGACGCGAGCGCCAACCCGTACCTCGGCATCGCGGGCCTCATCGCGGCCACCTACCTGGGCATTCGCGACCGGATCGAGCCGCCGCGGCCGTCCGCGGGCTACGGCTACGACCCGTCGAAGGCCCCGACTCTGCCCGCGACGCTGCCGGACGCACTCGCCTATCTGGAGGAGGACGCGGCGATGGTCGAGGTGCTGGGCAAGGACTTCGTGCGGTCCTATGTGGACTTCAAGTGGGAGGAAGTGGCCCGGTTCCAGCGGTTCGTGACCGACTGGGAGTTCACCGAGTACGCGTACCACCTATAGTTCACCTGCGATGACTGCACTTACGGACCGGCTCACCTCGATCGCCGACGAAGACGAACTGTTCGACGCCTTCTCCCACTGGGCGGGTGAGCGCGGCCTGGCGCTGTACCCGGCGCAGGAGGAGGCGGTCATCGAGCTCGTCTCGGGGGCCAACGTCATCCTCAGCACGCCCACGGGGTCCGGCAAGTCCCTGGTGGCCATCGGTGCCCATCTCGTCGCGATGGCGGGCAACCAGCGCAGCTTCTACACCGCGCCGATCAAGGCGCTGGTCTCGGAGAAGTTCTTCGCGTTGTGCGAGGTGTTCGGCCCGGAGAACGTCGGCATGATGACCGGCGACGCCAGCGTCAACGACCAGGCGCCCATCATCTGCTGCACCGCGGAGATCCTCGCGAACATCGCGCTGCGCGACGGGGCGACGGCGGATGTCGGCCAGGTCGTGATGGACGAGTTCCACTTCTACAGCGAGCCGGACCGCGGCTGGGCGTGGCAGGTGCCGATCGTCGAGCTGCCGCAGGCCCAGTTCCTGCTGATGTCGGCGACGCTGGGCGACGTCACGTTCTTCGAGAAGGACCTGACCCGCCGCACCGGCCGCCCGACCGCGGTGGTCCGCTCGGCGCAGCGGCCGGTGCCGCTGAACTTCCAGTACGTCTCCACGCCGTTGCACGAGACGATCGAGGACCTGCTGCACGGCCGTGAGGCGCCGATCTACGTCGTGCACTTCACCCAGGCCGCCGCTCTCGAACGCGCGCAGTCGCTGATGAGCGTCAACGTCGCGACGAAGCCCGAGAAGGAAGCGATCGCGGAGACGATCGGCAACTTCCGCTTCAGCGCCGGGTTCGGCAAGACGCTGTCGCGGCTGGTGCGGCACGGCATCGGCGTGCACCACGCCGGCATGCTGCCCAAGTACCGCCGCCTGGTCGAACAGCTCGCGCAGGCCGGTCTGCTCAAGGTCATCTGCGGCACGGACACGCTCGGCGTCGGCATCAACGTGCCGATCCGCACGGTCGTCTTCACCGCGCTGTCGAAGTACGACGGCACCCGCACCCGGATCCTGAAGGCCCGCGAGTTCCACCAGATCGCCGGACGGGCCGGCCGCGCGGGCTACGACACCGTGGGCACCGTCGTCGTGCAAGCGCCGGAGCACGAGGTCGAGAACATCAAGGCGCTGGCCAAGGCGGGCGACGACCCGAAGAAGCGCCGCAAGGTCGTCCGCAAGAAGGCTCCTGACGGGTTCGTGTCGTGGAGCGAGACGACGTTCGAACGGCTCGTCGGCGCCGAACCGGAGCCGCTGACCTCGTCGTTCCAGGTCTCGCACGCCATGCTGCTGAACGTGATCGGCCGCCCCGGCGGTGGCGCGTTCGCGGCCATGCGGCACCTGCTCGAGGACAACCACGAGGACCGGCCGAAGCAGCTCAAGCACATCCGCCGCGCGCTGGCGATGTACCGGGCGCTGGTCGCGGCGGGCGTGGTCGAGCGCGACGGCGACGACTTCCGGCTGACGGTCGACCTGCAGTTCAACTTCGCGCTGAACCAGCCGCTGTCGCCGTTCGCGCTGGCCGCGATCGAGCTGCTGGACCGCGAGGACCCCGGCTACGCGCTGGACGTGCTCTCGGTGATCGAGTCCATTCTGGACGACCCGAGGCAGATCCTGGGCGCGCAGGAGCACAAGGCGCGCGGCGAGGCGATCGGCGCGATGAAGGCCGACGGCATCGAGTACGACCAGCGGATGGAACTGCTGGAGGAGGTCACGTACCCGAAGCCGCTCGTCGAGCTGCTCGACGCGGCGATGTTCACCTACCGCCGCGGCCACCCGTGGGTCGACGACTACAAGTTGTCCCCCAAGGCAGTGGTGCGCGACATGTACGAGCGCGCGATGACCTTCACGGAGTACGTGGCGTTCTACGGCCTGGCGCGCTCCGAGGGCCTGGTGCTCAGGTATCTGGCCGACGCCTACAAGGCGCTGTCGCAGACGGTGCCGGAGGAAGCCAAGACCGAGGAGCTCAACGACCTGATCTCGTGGCTCGGCGAGCTGGTGCGCCAGGTCGACTCGTCGCTGATCGACGAGTGGGAGAAGCTCACCAACCCGGACGACGAGGCCGCTCCCGAGGTCCGCGTCGACCTGCCGCCTGCCGTCACCAGCAACGTGCGGGCGTTCCGGGTGCTGGTCCGCAACGCGCTGTTCCGCCGCGTCGAACTGGCCGCGAAACGCGACTGGTACTCGCTGGGCGAACTGGACCACGAGTCGGGCTGGACGGCCAAGGAGTGGATGGACGCTCTGGAGCCGTACTTCGAGGAGCACCGGGACATCGGCGCGGGCCCGAACGCGCGCGGCCCGGCGTTCCTGATCATCAACGTCGAGCGCGAGCGCTGGGTGTGCCGGCAGATCTTCGAGGACCCGGCCGGCGACAAGGACTGGGGCTTCAACGCCGAGATCGACCTGATGGCGTCGGACGAGGTGGGCGAGGCCGTCGTGATCATCACCGATGTAGGCCGCCTGTAGGCAGGGCGACCTACCCTCCCCCTCGCGTGATGCCGGCATGGCATTCGTGAGCGAGGGGGGAGAGCTCATGCGAAGAACACTGTCCGTTTTCACCCTGCTGGGGATGGTCACCACCCTGGCCGCATCACCGGCTCAGGCAATGGGGTACTCGACGCTGCCGTCCGCGTGGACGCAGGTGAACCAGCTCCAACCGGACACCTCCTACTGGGACACCCACCGGGAGGCGGTCCGGGTCGGCGCGATCGACGGCGGCGAGTGGCGGTCGCTGTTCCAGTTCGACACCAGGCAGTTCGGTGGCGCGCGGATTCTCGACGCGACCGTCCGGATCATGATCGACCGCACCGAGAGCTGCACCGACACCCCGGTGCAGCTGTGGCAGACCAAGACGATCGACCCGGCGAAACCGTTGACGTGGCGGACGTCCGAGGACCACTGGCGCACCCAGCTGGCGACCGCGTCGGGGCAGGCCTGCGGCGAGAACAACACGCCGCTGGCGTTCAGCGGCGACCAGTTCCGGCAGGTGGTGCAGCAGGCAGCTGACGACAGGGCCGGCTCGATCGGGCTCGGGCTGCGCGCTGCCCAGGACACCGATCCCGCGCAGGGCAAGGTGATCCTGCCCGGCAGCGTGTACCTCATCGTGAACTACAACAACGCGCCGGCGGTGCCGACGGTGAACACCACCTACCCGCGTGCGTGCGGCACGGCGGACGCACCGACGGTGATGCCGCCGCCGCGCCAGTTCTCGGGCACCGCCAAGGACCTCGACGGCGACAACGTGACCACCACGCTGGAAGTCCGCGACGCCGCGGGGACGATGGTGCACACCAGCAGCGTCCCTGGACCGGCGTTCTCCTGGGCCGAACTGCCGGACGGCCTGCTGCAGCACGGAAACGTCTACCGCTACCGCGCGAAGTCCAGTGACGGCACGGACTCCAGCCCGTACAGCGCCGAGTGCTGGTTCCTGGTCGACGACGTGGACCCCGGCAAGCCGCGCATCTCCTCGATCGACTACCCGAACGGCGAGCCCGCGATCCCGGCCGGCACCACGGGGACGATCACGCTGTCCCCGGCCACGCCCGGCGACGACGTCTACGGCTACCAGTTCGGGCTGCAGTCGGAGAGGGCGACCACCTTCGTCAAGGCCGGTCCGGACGGCCGCGCGGTCATCCCGATGACGCTGCCGCGCGACCGGTCGTGGTCGTTCTTCTACGCGCGGGCAGTCGACCGGGCGGGCAACGTCAGCGACTACAACGGCGACTGGGACCTGGCCGCGCTCAACCCCGTGACGCCACAGCCGCACGTGCGCGCCGACTACACCGGTGATGGCCGCGCGGACGTGACCTTCATGCAGCGCAACGACTTCGGTCGCTACACGATGTGGAACGTCACGGCGCGCGACGGCGGTTTCCACAGTGGCACCCAGGTCTTCGACCCCGGGATCAGCTCGGGAGCCGAGCAGTGGGGCCCGCACGTGCGCGGCGACTTCGACGGGGACGGGCGCTCCGACGTGATCCTGTTCCAGCGGGGCTCCGGCACGTCGACCCGGATGCTGCTGATGCTCTCCGACGGCAACCGGTTGAACGCACCGCCCGTGCCGTGGAGCGGGGAGCTGCCGTTGGACAGCACCAGGTTCACCGCCGGTGACTTCGACGGCGACGGCAAGACCGACGTCGCGGCAGCCACCGGGACCCGCGTGCAGGTGTTCCGCGGCGGTGCTCTCGGATCACCGACGACGTGGCTGGACGGGGTCAGCGGCAAGATCAGCGCGGGTGACTTCGACGGGGACGGCAAGGCCGACCTCGCCGAGATCAGGGGTGAGACCGCCGGCAGCTCGCTGCGCACATACACGTCCACCGGCAGTGCGTTCGGCGCCGGTCAGGTTCGTTGGCAAGACAAGGACTACGTCGCGGACCGGGTGACGCCGGTCAGCGCGGACGTCGACGGTGACGGTCGCCAGGACGTCGTGGTCGTGGGCGAGCAGGCGGTGTTCGTGCACACCGCCGCGAACTTCACCCCGCGCATCTGGGCGCAGGGCAAGTTCTCCGGTGTCGTGACGGCCGGCGACTTCGACCTGGACGGCAAGGAGGACCTCGCGGTCGTGCGGGCGGCTGACGGCAGGACGCAGCTGTGGACGTTGCGGTCGACCGGCAGCGCGTTCGACTTCCCGGTGCTGGGCTGGGAGGACGAGACGCGCGGCACTCCGTCGGTGTCCTGAGCACCTGGCGGACGAGCTTGCGATGAAGGGCTCATTCATCCACCTCACGTGGATGAATGAGCCCTTCATCGGTTTCCGCTTAGGCGGGTTCCCAGGCGATGAGCCGGTCGATCACCCGCGCGTCGCCGTCGAGCTTCATCTCGGCCGGTTCGGCGCGGCCGTAGAACCACAGCACGAAGTCGCTCGCCGTGGCAGTGGCGGACGCGTCGGCCTCACCCTCGACAGGGCCGATGCGTGCGCCGTCCGCGTCGAACCGAATGCTCCAGGAACGGCCCTCGGGGACGTGGTACTGGAGGGTGGCGGGCTCGTGCGGCCACGCGCTGGTCGTGGAGACGCAGGTGAGGAGGAACTCGTCGACACCGTCGAGCGCCACCTCGTCCGGCAGCGGCTGCGGGTCCCCGACGGTGAGCTGGGCGTCGTAGGTGTGCACCGCGATCTCCTGGACCTGGTGCCGGGCAACGGCTCCGGTGGTCCGCGGCGACTGCGCCTTGACCCATCCCACCCAGCACTCGCGGTCCGGACCGGACTCCCGGAGCGCGTGCAGCAGCTGGGCCGCCGCGTCGGCCAGCCACGCCACGAGGGCGTCGCGGTCTTCCGGCGCGGCCGGGATGTCCGGCGTCGCCTTGGCCGTGGCAGGTCCCGCGGCGACCGTGGCGGCCCAGACGTAGCGGCCGGTGCCGATGTGGTGTGCGAGGTCTCGCAGCGTCCACGCCGGACAGGTCGGCACCTGCGCGTCGAGGCTGGGAGCGGTGGCGATGGCGTCGCGGAAGGCGGCCGACCGTTCGTCGATCAGGCGAAGCAGGTCGGAGAAGCGCAGAGCGTTGTGCACGGCGGGTGTCTATCACTGGTCGGTGAGCAGGCGCAGCTCCTTTAATCCGCGCAACGCCGGGTCCGGGCGGAACTCGGGTTCGCCTGCTCGCGGATCGAGCCTGAGGTCCGGGAACCTCCCGGCCAGCATCGGGAACATCACCTGGCCTTCGAGGCGGCCGAGGAAAGCGCCGATGCAGTAGTGGATACCCGCGCCGAACGTCAGGTGCGTGACCGCTGACTCCCTGGTGAGGTCCAGGGTCTCCGGGTCGGTGTACTTGGCGGGGTCGCGGTTGGCCGCGCCGAGCACCGGGAAGATGAGCTCGCCCGCCTTGATCCGGTGGCCGCCGACCTCCATGTCCTCGCTCGCGAGCTGCGGGGTGATGATCGGCGCCGGCGAGTCGTAGCGGAGCAGTTCCTCTGCTGCCGTGGTGGCGATCGGCTCGGTGCGCAGGAGCTGGTACTGCGAAGGGTTGCGCAGCAGGGCGAGTGTGCCGTTGCCCAGGTAGTTCGCGGTGGTCTCCAGGCCCGCGTTGATCAGCGAGATGATGTTGACGACCAGTTCGTCGTCGCTGTCCCACTCGCCGCGCTCACCGAACAGGTCGGCGTCGGATGCCCTGAGCTGCTCGGAGATCAGGTCGTCGCGCGGGCTTCGGCGGCGGACTCCGATCAGCTCGCGCAGGTAGTCCATCAGGTCGTCCATCGCGGCGGAGGAGGCGTGCGCGACGGCGATGGGGTCGGTGCCGTACTGGCCCTCCCCCAGCGTTTTCATGACGTCGGTGCCCCACCGGGTGAGTTGCTGCTGGTCTTCTCGTGGCACGCCGACGAGGTCCATGACCACGCGGGACGGGAACGGGTAGGCGACCTCGGCCAGGAAGTCGCCGCCGGTGAAGCCGTCGAGCAGTTCGCGGCAGGTGTTCTCGACCTCGGTGCGGCGTTGCTCCATCGCTCGTGGGGTGAAGCTGCGGTTCATCAGCTTGCGCAGCCGGGTGTGCGACGGCCTGTTGCTGAACGGCAGCGAGCTGTCCAGGCGGCGGATGAACGGGTTCATCTCCTCCAGGACGTCCTGGGGCAGCCGTGCCATCAGCGTGGCGGTGGAGGGACGGACGACGGTCGTGCGGCGCAGGACGTCCGTGACGTCGGCGTGGCGGGTGAGCACCCAGCCGTCGAGCGCGTCGTCGTAGTAGACCGGTGCGAGGTCCCTCAGC
>NZ_JYJG01000552.1 GCF_000955955.1 Lentzea aerocolonigenes | reverse complement strand
GTCCCTCAGCAGTGCGTAGAACGGGTACGGGTCGGCGAGGAAGTCCGGGTGCATCGGGTTGATGTGGATGGACGACTCGACGTGCGCGGCGGGTGGTGGTGGAGGCGGCGGCACCTGCGCGATGGCGTCGCGGACGGCGTTGGCGAGTGTGGTGAGCGCGGGCGGGACGAGCATGTTGAAGTGGTCGCCGGGCACGTTGACGACGTTGAAGGAGCCCATCGCGACGCGTTCCCAGCCGTTCGCGGGTGAGTCGAAGAACAGCTCGACGTGCCGGTCGTCCCTGAGCACCTGGGGGAAGCCGCCGTCGGCCTTGATCAGGGTGACCTTGAGATCGCTCGCTTGCGGCTCGTACCTGACGAGCGCCTCCACCTGCGCCTGGTAGACGCCCATGATCGTGG
>NZ_JYJG01000551.1 GCF_000955955.1 Lentzea aerocolonigenes | reverse complement strand
GAGATGTGTATAAGAGACAGGTAGACGCCCATGATCGTGGCGATGTGCTCCTCGACCGGCTTCGTGCCGGACGCGCCGAGGAACCTGCCGAGCTGCTCGCGTTGCTCCTTCGGCGTCAGCGACTGGTCGACGCGTCGCCGTGGTGCGCCGCTGTCCTGGAACGCGTGCTGCCGGATCGTCCACAGCTCCTCGATGACCGCGCGCTCGTCCCACGGCGGCTCCGGCTGCCCCGGCACGGCGGGGTGCGCGTCGATCATGATGACCCGCGCGACCTCGTCACCTCGTGTGCGGAGCTGCCTGCCCACCTCGTACGCGACGATGCCACCGAACGAGTGCCCGCCGACGAGGTACGGCCCGTAAGGCTGGATCTGCTTGATCTCCTGGACGTACCGGATCGCGAGCTCTTCGACGTCGTCGACCGGCTCCTCGCTGCCGTCGAAGCCCGGTCCCTGCAGGCCGTAGAACGGTTGCCCCTGCCCGACCGCGCGGGCCAGCGGCAGCAGGTAGTAGGCCGCTCCGACCGCGCCACCGATGCAGAAGAACGGCCGCGGTGTGGTGAGGGCGAGCGCGAGTGTGCTCGCCGCCGCGGGAACATCTTGGCGCGCGAGGTGTTCGGCAACTGCGTCCACTGTGGGCAGTTCGAGGAACAGCGTGTGCGGCACGCGGAAGCCGAGCCAGTCGGACAGCTCGCTCTGCAGGCTCGCGACCGACAGCGACTCGAGGCCGAGCGAGGCGAGCGGTGCGTGCGCGTCGATCGTGGGCACTTTGAGCTCCGCGGCGACGTGCTTGATCAGCCACTCGCGGATCGTGTGGCTCGTGGTGAAGGTGTCCGTCTGCGTCTGGAAATGCTTGCCGATCAGGTCTTCCGCGTACGCGACCGTGCACTCGACGAGCTCGAACGCGGGCAGGCTGCCGACGTGGAACGTGTTCAGCTCGCCCTGCATGATCTCGATCCGGTCGAGGATGCCGTTCTCGAGGTCCTCAGACCCGAAGTGCGGCAGGAACTTCCAGTCCTTGCGCAGGTACGGCGTCCTGATCTGCCCGCCGAGCGCTTTCACATCCCGGTCGAACACGTCGTCGTCCGCCCCGTAGGCGTAGCACGCGTAGACGTCGCTGTCCTCGTACCGGTGGTGGAACGACACGACCTTGGCGGGCCGCGTGATGAGCGAGAACGCCTCGCGCGGCAACCCTTCGGCCGCGCACATCATCGTCCGGTAGTCCAGGTAACGGACCTTCCCGGCGATCTCGCGTTCCTCCGGCGTCGCGTCGAGTGCCGGGATCTGGTCGATCGGCACGGTCAGCACCAGCGCGTCCGCCTCGATCCACTCCCCTGCCC
>NZ_JYJG01000550.1 GCF_000955955.1 Lentzea aerocolonigenes | reverse complement strand
AGATGTGTATAAGAGACAGGCCCTGACCCGGACCTGGCCGGCGTTGCGCACGATCTGCTCGATCTCGACGTTGAGCCTGATGTCGAGGTCCTGCGCGACTTTCTGCCAGAGCGTGCCGAAACCACCCTTGATCGTGAAGCTGCCCGCGTGCCCGAGCAGGTCCCGCGCGCTCGACAGCAGCCCGGTCATCTCCGCGTACTTGAGGAAGTACAGCGCGGGAATCTCGTCCAGGCTCCCGTACCCCGCGGCCGTGTAGCCTGCGCCGAACGACTCGGCCATCGCCTCCAGCCCGTGGCTTTCGAGCCACTGCCTCGCCGGTGCGCTCAGCGCCTTCGCCGAGTGCGCGAGGCCGGGTTCGCCGAGGCGCGGGAACCGGGTGTCGCGGAGATGCCTGTACCGCTGGAAGTTCTCGTAGGTGAAGAACGCCGAACTCTGCGGCCGCGACCGACCTGCCTGCGCGTCGAACACCCGGTGCGGCGTGGTGGGCTCGGTGTCGAGCCCGAGCTCGGTGGCCAGTGCCGCGAGCCGCCGGTACTCGGTGGTGCAGACGTGCCCGCCGAGGTCGAACGCGTGCCCGTCGATGTCGACAGACGCACACTTGCCACCGACCTCGCCGCCGCGTTCGAGGACGATCGCGCGATGCCCGGCCTTCTCCAGCGCACGGGCGGCGGTGAGGCCGCTGGCTCCAGCACCGATGACGATGACCGTCTTCACGCCCTGCCCTCCAGGAATGCCTGCCGGCACGCGCGCCGCCGCACCTTCCCGCTGGTGGTCTTCAACACGAGCCCTTGCGCCCCCACCACGACCTCGTCGACCGCGAGCCCGTGCGTCTCGAACACCCGCCGCCGCACCGCCTCCGCGATCTCCTCAGCGGGTGCCTTCTTCTCGCGCGTCTCCACGAACAGCACGAGCCGCTCGCCCGCCTCCCCCGGCACGCCGAACGCCACCACCCCACCAGGCCGGACCGAGGTGTGGCAGTCCCGCACCGAGTCCTCCACGTCCTGCGGGTAGTGGTTGCGGCCGTTGATGATGATCACGTCCTTGAGCCGCCCGGTGACGAACAGCTCACCGTCGTGGAAGAACCCGAGATCCCCGGTCCGCAGGTACGACCGCTCATCGCCGGGCACCTGCGCCGAGAACGTCCGCTGAGTCTCGTCCGGCAGCCCGAAATATCCGGCCGCCTTCGTCCCCGACGTCACCCAGACCTCGCCGACGCGATCGGGAGCGCAGACCGCACCGGTCGAAGGGTCGACGATCAGCACGCTCGACGAAGGCTTGGTGATCCGCCCACATCCCACGACCGGCAGCCCGTCCGCGGCCTGCACCACCTCGCCGCGTTGCAAGGAGGCGCGGTCCAGGTGCAGCACCGCCTGACCACCCATCGACACGCTGACGGTGTGCTCGGCCAGCCCGTAAGCCGGGTAGAAGGACGAACGGAGCAGGCCGCTCACCGCGAAAGCCGCGTAAAAAGAATCCACAGTGGACACCCGGATCGGCTCGGCCGCGGACATCACCACGCGCAGCGCACTCAGGTCCCACGAAGCCCGTTGCTCGGCGGAGGTCTTGCGCACCGCCAGTTCGAACGCGAAGTTCGGCGCCGCGGTGTGGGTGGCCCCGACGCGGGACATCACCTCGAACCACAGGGCCGGGCGCTGCAGGAACGACAGCGGCGACAGCAGGTAGGTGTGCGAGTTGCCGGTCAGGGTGCTCAGGATGACGCTGATCAGGCCCAGGTCGTGGTACTGCGGCAGCCAGAACACGCCCACGGTGTCCTGACCGAGGCCGAGGTCGTGGGCGTTCGCGGCAACTTCGCAGGCCAGGTTGCCGTGGGTGATCACGACGCCCTTGGGCGCGGCGGTCGAGCCGGACGTGTACTGCAGCAGCGCCGGGTCGTCCGCCGACGCCGCGTGCCAGTCGAACGACGCCGGGCGGACGCGGTCGGTGCGGTGCCAGCGCAGGCGCGGCCACTCCGGTTTCGAGCGGTCGAAGAATCCCGTCACGGCGCCGACGGTGCGGGCGCGGTCGTAGGCGCTGCTGGTCAGCACGGCCACCGGCTCACAACTGTCCACGATGGACCGGAAGCCGCCCAGATCACTGCCGAGGCGCACCGGGTTCGGCGGGTAGACCGGCACCGGGACGACGCCCGCGGCGAGGCAGCCGAGCAGGGCGCGCACGAAGTCCGGGCCCGGCGGGTAGACCAGCAGCGCGCGGTCACCGGGCCGGAAACCCCAGCCTCCCAGGGCACTCGCGATGGACGAGGCCGCCTCGCCCAGCTCAGCCGCGGTGACTTTCTCGTCGTCCCGGCCGCGCTCGTCGGCGAACGTGAACAACAATTGTTCGGGAGAGCGCTTCCACAATGCCTGGAACGCGGAGACAACGGTTCCGAGCGAAGTACTGGTTTTCATCGAGATGCCCGATCCTGACCGCGGTGACTTTCAGCCGCAGGACCGTAGCAATACCTGCCCGCACTGCGGAACCCGTCAGTACTCGAAGACCCCTCAACATGAGACCCGATATTCCCCATTCGCCCCAGGCGTCGAGCGATGCCAACACGGTGTCGATTACCAAAAGTGGCCACAACCTGCGCAGATGTGCAGGTGATCACTCGAACAGAGCAAGCGAACAAGGTCGTTCGCCCACAAATACGACCACTCCGAGTTCAATCCTAATGAGACACGAACAGCCCTGGGTTGTACACGGCGGCGAAATTCCGGCGTCACGCGACCGGCGCGGGAGAAAGGCATTCCGCTGCGGTACCGTCGCCGGACACAAAGCACAGGAATGAGGGACGCAACGTGCTGCTGGCACTCGTGTCCGCGCGCACAGGACGGCCGGCCGCAGTTCTCACCGCGGAACTCGACCTGACCGATGATCTGCGCCTCGACTCGCTCGCCCGCGTCGAACTGCTGGCCGCATTGCGAACCCAGCACCCGGGCCTGCCGGAGATCACCGTCGCGGACCTCCTCGCCTTCCGCACCCTCGGCGAGCTGCAGGCAGCGGTCGAAGGCCGCGCCACGAAACACCGCTACATCCGGATCACCCGGCCAAGACCCGCTCCGGGACTGCGCACGGCGGACCTGCGCGGCGTACTCGTGATCACCGACGACGGCCGCGGCACCGCGAAACAGCTACGCGAGAACCTTGCCGCACAAGGGATCGCGGCCACGGTCGTTGACGAGGTCCCGTACGGCGCGACCGGCGTGATCTTCCTCGGCGGCCTGCGCGACGACGTCACCCACGTCCACGCCGAGGCCCTGCACGCCGCACGTGAGGTCCGCCGGCTCTTCGTCACCGTCCAGGACACCGGTGGCGACTTCGGCCGGAGCGGCACGACACGGCGGCAGGCAGCGGGACTCGAAGGCCTGGCCCGCCACCTCAGGACGGAGTGGCCGGACAGCACGATCCGCGCGTTCGACATCCCACGCGGCCCGCACACCGCCGAGCTCATCACCACCGAACTCCTGCACGGCGGCGCGACGGAAGCAGCCGGATACCCGGACGTGCGCCACGAGCTGATCTTCGAGCGCACTCCGGCGCCTGCTGCGGACAACGCTCCAGCACGGCACGACTTCCGGGCAGAGGTCAACCCCGGCCTCCTCGTCGACGCGTCCCACAGCCCGCTCGCGTGGATGATCGAGTGGTTCACCGCCGCGTCGGGCGCGACCACGTTGCGCGACGTCTCGTTGCTGCGCGACCTGGCCACCGGAACCGGCCCGATCACCGTGCGCGGTCAGGGAAAGCGGCTCGCACTCGTCTCCACGGTCATGCACGGCCGTGCCAGAATCGCGCCTCCCGACCAGCCGGCCCGGCCCGGAAACAGGCCAGTTGTCACTGTGCGTGGCGCCCGAGCGCTGGGCTGGCGTCTCGACCACAGCAGAACCGACCCGGCCGCCACCGGCGAATGTCTCCGGATCGCGGTGAAATGGGCGGGCGAGGAGTTCGGTGGCACCGCGGTCGCGACGAGCGCGCGCCAGGTCAGGGTGCACCGTGCCGGGCTCCTTTCCGCTCCCGGAAAGGCAGCGCTGTCCGCCGGAAGAGTGCACGACGGGCGCGCCGAGTGCGACGTTCTGCTGACGGACGCCGACGGCTCGGCACGACTGGAGCTGCGGGGAGTACGACTGCTGCGCCACCCGCGCTGAACCGTTCGATAATCCTGTATGAACCCGAACGACTGAACACTGCAGCAAAAGAGTTAATGCATCTGTCGAGAAGTACCTGACCGGGATCGCAATGCGGCGATTGATGCGACCCAGGACACACCGATTCGGCCCAACACCTCGAGCGCCACCTGGCCTACCAGGCACGTAGAACCGACACCGCGTCGACGTGACCTGACCGAACGTCGAAACCGGTTCATTTCAGCCCGCCGCCATAAGAGCGCGCCAGTTGAGACGAGCGCCTGTTGAGACGGAATGGGTGCTCGATTGACCGAGTGGTCCTGCTGGGGCAACATCATTGCGCTGGACCACTGCGGACGGGATATGGTGTTGCTCAGTGGGGATAATTGTCTCCCGACGGGAGGAATCCGTGGACCCGGCACTGGACGCATTGCGCGACCGGCTGGCGGAGATCATCGCGTCACCGCCGGAGAACACCGACGACCTCGTCGACACGCTGAGCGGTCTCGCCAAGCTCTCGAACCAGTGGTCCGAGGCGATCCAAGCGCTGCGCGCGCCCACCCGCAGACTCATCGGGCCGGCCGCGGCCGCGTCGGTGAGCGTCGCCGCCCGCCGCGCCGAGGAGTCGTTCATCGAGCTGGAGATCACGCTCGGTGACGCTCTGGCGGCCCAGCCGCGCGCCCTCCGGCAGTCCTGAGCGATCCCGCGCAGGCCGTGAGCCTGACCAGGCGACTACACGCTGTGTGATAGCGGTTTCCGTCTCCCATCCGAGACACACCCGATCGGAGGGTTTCCGCACCTCCTCCGCCTGACGGATGATGCGCCCGATCGGGCTTTTCCGGGGTGAGGGGGTTGAGGCGTGCACACGCTGTGCAACCGGACCCCCGCGGCGGGTCACCCTCCGTGAGGGGGCATGATCGCGTATCCGACGCCCTCGGCTCACCAGGCGCGCGATGACCGAGCGTGGTCTAATCGCCGCCACGTGAGGATCGGCCGTACACAGTTTGGACTCGATCTCGAATGACCTCAGGTCTGCCCTGCCCCATCTGCGAGGGGCCTGATCGACGTGGCAGCCTCGAGCGCTCCCTGCGGGTGCTCGCCGTCGACGACGAGGCACCCGCGCTGGAAGACCTCGTGTACCTGTTGCGCTCCGATCCGCGCATCGCCCACGTCGAAGCGGTCACCGACGCCACGAAGGCGCTCCGGGTGCTGCACCGCGCGATGGACGCGGGGCAGCCGCTCGACGCGGTGTTCCTCGACATCCGCATGCCGGGCCTCGACGGTCTCGACCTCGCCCGCGTGCTCTCCCGGTTCGCGCAGCCGCCGCCCGTCGTGTTCGTGACGGCGCACCAGCAGCCCGCCGTCGAGGCGTTCGAGCTCAAGGCACTCGACTACCTGCTCAAGCCGGTGCGCCAGGAGCGGCTCGCCGAGTCCGTGCACCGCATCGTGCACGAGGTCTGGGACTCGAAGACTCCCACCGAACCCGTCGCGACCACTCCCGCGCAGCCCGCGAACTCCACGCCGCCGGAGATGGGTGACGAGGTCATTCCCGTCGAGCTCGGTGGCGTCACGCGGTTCATCCGCCTCGCCGACATCCGTTATGTGGAGGCGCACGGCGACTACGCCCGCCTGCACACCGCGACCGGCAGCGGCCTCGTGCGCGCGGCGTTGAACGGACTCGAGGAACGCTGGCGCAGCGCGGGATTCGTCCGCATCCACCGCAGCCACCTGGTGTCGCTGGGCCACATCGACGAGCTGCGTCTGGAAGACGGCCACCTCAGCGTCACGATCGGCGGCGCGGTGCTGCCGGTCAGCCGCCGCCACGCCCGCCACCTGCGCCAGCTGCTGGTGCGGCGCGCCCGGCCGACCCCCGTCTCCGGCGCGACGCCCGCCGGTGTCGTGCAACCGAGAAACGGCCTGGGTTCGTGACCACGCCGCCACCCCAGAATGATCCGGCACAGCGGGGCCGCGCGCCGAAGCCGACTCAGCGGGTGGTGGTGACGAGCCCGCGCACGAGGGCACCGCGGGCACGCCGCCCGTACTCGGGCACGCGGGAGATCAACGAGCAGAGCGAGCTCGGCGCCGTCTACATGCGCACGCTGATCCGCGCGCAACGGCGGCTCGGCCTCTCGGTGATGCTGGTGGTGTGCGCGAGTCTGGGCGTCCTGCCGCTGCTGTTCTCGATCGAGCCGGACCTCGGCAAGGCGCGGGTGCTCGGCCTGGGGCTGCCGTGGTTCCTGTTGTGTGTGGCGACGTTCCCGATGCTCCTGCTGGCCGGCTGGTTCTACGTGCGGCAGGCCGAGCGCAGTGAGCGCGAGTTCGCGGAGCTGGTCGAACGTCCATGACGAGTGGTTACGCCATCGTGGCGGTGCTGGTCGTCGCACTCGGCACGATCCTGGTCGGCACCTACGGACTGCGCGTTTCCCGCACCACGTCTGACTTCTACGTCGCGTCGCGCACGGTTTCCCCGTGGTGGAACGCTTCCGCGATCGGCGGCGAGTACCTGTCGGCCGCGTCGTTCGTCGGCATCGCCGGGCTGATCTTCGCCTACGGGCCGGACATGCTGTGGTTCCCGGTCGGTTACACGGCCGGATACCTGGTGCTGCTGACGATGGTCGCCGCGCCGCTGCGGCGTTCCGGCGCCTACACGTTGCCGGACTTCGCCGAGGCCCGCTTCCGCTCACGGGTCGTGCGCGCGGTCGCGTCGATCCTGGCGCTGGCGATCGGCTGGCTGTACCTGTTGCCACAGCTGGAAGGCGCCGGTCTCACCCTGAACACCGTGACGGGCGCGCCGGACTGGGTGGGCGCGCTGATCGTCACGGTCGTCGTCACCGCGAACGTGATGTCCGGCGGCATGCGCTCGATCACGTTCGTGCAGGCCTTCCAGTACTGGCTCAAGCTGACCGCGATCACCGTGCCGATCATGTTCCTGGTCGTCGTCTGGCAGGTGCACGGCGCGGAGTCGCTGACGAAGGCGGAGTTCCCGCACTTCCCGCACGACACCGAGGTGAAGTTCCACAAGGACACCGCGATCCACGTCGAGCAGTCCATCTTCATCAAGGGCAGCGGGCGGATCGACGACACGCACATCGAGAACACCGGCCTCGTGCTGACCAGCGGCAACCACCGCATCGGACTCGGGTCGGAGTTCACGTTCCCGCAGGGCGCACCCGTCCCGCATCTGTCCACAATGGGCCACAACACCAACGCGATGTGGGCGCTGCCGGAGTCCGGCGGCGAGAAGTTCCCGTTGTACGGCGCCTATTCGCTGATCATCGCGACGTTCCTGGGCACCATGGGCCTGCCGCACGTGATCGTCCGCTTCTACACCAACCCGAACGGCACCGCCGCGCGCCGCACGACGTTGATCGTGCTCGGCCTGCTGTCCGTCTTCTACCTGATGCCACCGATCTACGGCGCTCTCGGCCGCCTCTACACGCCCGAACTGCTGATGACCGGCCAGACCGACGCCGTGGTCCTGGTGCTGCCGACGCGAATGATCGACGGCATCGGCGGCCAACTACTGGGCGCACTGGTGGCGGGCGGCGCCTTCGCGGCGTTCCTCTCGACGTCTTCCGGCCTGGTCGTGTCGCTGGCGGGCGTGCTGTCGCAGGACGTGCTCAGACTCGGCGGGGTGCGCGGCTTCCGGATCTCCACGGTGCTCGCGGGCATCGTGCCGCTCGCGATGACCTTCGTGTCCTCGGGCATGCCGGTCGCGGACATGGTCGGTCTGGCCTTCGCCGTGGCCGCGTCCTCGTTGTGCCCCTTGCTGATGCTCGGAATCTGGTCCACCCGGATCACGACCGTCGGCGCCATCGCGGGCATGCTCGCGGGCGGCGTCCCGGCGCTGACCGCGGGCCTCGTCACGATGTTCACCGCCACCGGCGACTCCTGGTACACGGTGCTGCTCTCGCGTCCAGCCGCGTGGACGGTGCCGCTCGGCTTCGCGGTCATGTACGTCGTCTCCCTGCTCACCCAGCGGCACGTACCGCCGGGCGTGCAACGAACGATGGTCAAGCTCCACGCACCCGAGAACCTCGGGTTGGACGGCTCCGGCCCTTCGTCGTCATCGTCTGACGAGCGAAGCTAGATGAGGTGATGTGAGATGCAGGACTTCCTCACCGCCGCCGCGATCCTGATCGTGGGCGGAGCGGCCGTGCTCGTCCTGTGGCGGGGCACGCGCAACAAGCAGTCGCTCTCGACCGAGGCCCAGCGCGTCACCTACGAAACACTGCACACCGCCTGGTCCGCCGCCCCTCCCCTGCGCGCCGGGTTGGTCCCCGACGCCGCGAAGAAGTCCGCACGGCACCTGCGAACCTTGCTGGACACGCCTGCCCTGGCGCTGACCGACGAGACCGAAGTCGTTGCGTGGGAAGGCGTTTCGGACCACCACGCCGCCGACGCCATGACCCAGGCCGAGGACGTGTTCCTGACCGGCCGCACCCAGGCGTTCGACATCGGCTGCACCGAACCGAACTGCCCGATCAACTGCGCGGTCGTCGCTCCTCTCACGGTCGAGGGCCGGGTCGTCGGCACCCTGGCGGCCTACTCCCGCGAGGCCTCCGCCGGCCTGGTCCGCGCCACGAACCAGGTGGCGCGGTGGGCCGCAGGGCAGCTGGAGCTGGCGGAGCTGGACCGCTCGCGAACCCGGTTGGTGGAAGCGGAAGTACGCGCCCTGCGCGCACAGATCTCGCCGCACTTCATCTACAACTCGTTGTCCGCCATCGCTTCCTACGTGCGCACCAATCCAGAGCGCGCCCGGACGTTGTTGCTGGACTTCGCGGACTTCACCCGCTACTCGTTCCGGCGCCACGGCGACTTCACGACGCTGGCCGAGGAACTCCGCTCCATCGACCAGTACCTGGCGCTGGAGCGCGCCCGGTTCGGCGAGCGGCTGAAGGTGACACTGCAGGTGGCTCCCGAAGTGCTGCCGGTGACGGTGCCGTTCCTGTGCCTGCAACCGTTGGTCGAAAACGCGGTGCGGCACGGGATGGAGGGCAAGGTCGAGCCGGGCCACATCCAGATCCACGCCAACGACAGCGGCGCCGAAGCCCAGATCACGATCGAGGACGACGGCATCGGCATGGACCCCGAGAAGCTGCGCCGGACGCTGGCCGGGCAGGTGGACGAGTCCGCGGGCATCGGGCTGGGCAACATCGACGAACGGCTGCGGCGGGTCTACGGCGACGAGTACGGGCTAGTGGTGGAGACGGCGTGCGGGCTCGGCACGAAGATCACCGTGCGCGTTCCCAAGTACCACGCGGGCATCAACGGCATGTGACCCAAGCGGCCACGTGCGCCCCCCGCACGCGATGCCGAAGACGAGCCCCCGCATGGCATCCGCGATGCCGAGGTCGAGCCCCGCATGGCATC
>NZ_JYJG01000549.1 GCF_000955955.1 Lentzea aerocolonigenes | reverse complement strand
CAGCCCTTGCAGGGCGGGGAGCACTCAAAGTTGCCAGACCACTGCACCGGCGAGTGTCAGGCACCCTGCCAGCCCAATCGCGGGAACGACTCGCTTACCGAGCGTCCACGCGCTGGCGTTGGCGATCGCGTAATAGAGCAGTACGCAGAACGAGCTGAACACGATCGCTCGCGTGACGTCGACGGCGAGCACCAGCGCTATCGCCACTGTCGCCGTGGTGATCTCCGCCCAGCGCAGATCGGCCAGGAATCCCGGCAACCGGCGGTCGCGGGCCATGGCCAGCGCGGTCCGGCTCACCCCCAGCTGCAGCGAGAGCAGTGAGCCGAGCGCGGCCAGGCAGGCGGCGATCCGGATCACCGGCGCGAGGGCCGGGGACACATCGGCCAGCGTCTTCGTGGCCAGGTCGCCACCGAGGGCGCTCAGGGCGGTCACGGCCACCGACGCGTAGACGATCAGCGTGATGGCCAGCGCGATGATCACGGCTCGTGGGATCGTTTTGCGCGGTTCCTTGACCTCTTCGCCGAGGGTGGCGATGCGCGCGTAGCCGGCGAACGCGAAGAAGAGCAGTGCGGCGGCGGGGAGGATGCCCGCTGCCTTGAAGTCGGCGTGCGTGGGAGCTTCCCGCGCGGTCACCGTCATGGCGGCCAAGGCGAGCAGAACCGCGATCACGATGATCCTGGTGACCATCGCGGACTTCTGCACGCCCGTCAGGTTGAGGATCGTCAACGCCACGATCGCCGCCACTGCGACTGGCTTGGGCGCACCGACGTAGGTGCCCACGGTCAGCGCCATGGCCGCGCACGACGACGTCTTGCCGAGCACGAACGCCCACCCGGCCAGGTCACCCCAGACGCGGCCGAGGCGTTCGCGCCCGTAGACGTAGGTGCCGCCGGACTGCGGGTACTCGGCCGCCAGCCACGCGCTCGACAACGCGTTGCAGCACGCGATCACGCCCGCGACCACGAGGCTGACGAGCAGTGCCGAACCCGCCGCGGCGGAGGCGGGCGCGAACACCGCGAACACGCCCGCGCCGATCATCGAGCCGAGGCCGACGAACACGGCGTCGGTCAGGTTCAGGCTCCTGGTGAGCTGCACGAGCCCATCCAACCTCACCGCGGCGGACGAGACCCGCGAAGTGACCACCACGCGAGAACGAGGTGGCGAAAAGCCAGTCGCACGGCCAAAGTTCCCGAGGAAGGCGCCGAAGCCTCCCGCAGCTCCGAAGGCGTGCGGCCGCATACAGCGCGCACGGTGTCGTTGAATCAGCAACCGCGCGGGCCAGCGCGACAGGACCGGCGCCCACCGAAGCCAGCAACTGCCGCTGCACGTGACGAACGCTGTACCCGAGCCGGGCGGCCAGGCCCGGCACACCGAAGCGGTCGACCTCACCGTCCGCGATCAGCCGAAGCGCGGGCGGTGAGGTCGGCGCGGACGTTCCACTCCGGTGAGCCGGGGCTCACGTCCGGGCGGCACCGCCGGCAGGCCCGGAACCCCGCTGCCCTGGCAGCGGCCGCGGTGGGGAAGAACCGCACGTTCTCGGACTTCGGCGGGGTCACCGGACAGCTCGGGCGGCAGTAGATGCCGGTGGTGGTCACCGCCGCGAAGAACCACCCGTCGAACCGGGAGTCCTTGGCACGTACCGCCGCGCGCAGCTCTCCGCGTCGTCGTACATCCCGACGGCCAACGGCTCAGTGCGCCACCGGGCAACCAGAAGGCTTGTCGGCAGGGAAGAAGTTCGGCAACAGGTCGCCGCTCTCGTAGTAGCGGTGGTAGACCGGCGTCAGCCCGCCCGACACCGGCGGCACGATCCACGACCAGTCGGCGGGACACGACCTACCGGCAGCCTCCTCCTTGGCCAGGTGCGTCAGGAACCGCTGCGACTCGGTGTGGTGATCGGTGATCGTGACCCCGGCCTCGCCGAACGAGTGCAGGACGGCGCGGTTGAGCTCGATCAAAGCCCTGTCGCGCCACAACGTCGCCTCCGACGACATGTCCAGGCCCATCCGCTTGGCGAGGTACGGCAGCAGGTCGTACCGGTCGTGGTCGGCGAGGTTGCGGGCGCCGATCTCGGTGCCCATGTACCAGCCGTTGAACGGCGCCGACGGGTAGTCGATGCCACCGATGCGCAGCCGCATGTTGCTGATCGCGGGAACGGCGTGCCACTTCACGCCCAGCGACGCGAGCCACGGCAGTTCCGGGTGCGACAGCGGCACTTCCAGCACGGCGTCGGCGGGAATCTCCACCAGGGCCGGCTCGTGGCCGGCGCACGACACCATCAACGGCAGCACGTCGAACGGCCCGCGCGAAGCGGGTGGCTGCCAGCCGCGCTTCAACGCCAGCTCGGTCAACGCCAGGTTGCGCGCGTCCCCGAGCACGCCGCCGTCCGAACCGCGGTAGGCGGCGTAGCGGACGATCTGCTCGTTCAGGATCGACGGCGCCGGCATGCCAGGCTCGGCCGGGGCGAAGATCGTGATGACGGGACGGATCTTGCCGCCGTTCGTGGCGACGCGGAGGTGTTCGACGCACTCCGCGGCCACCTCGGCGGGGGTGGAGGTCTCGCGCAGGTCGCGCACCTTCAGGCTGCGCCAGTACAGGCGGCCGATGCAGCGGGAGCTGTTGCGCCAGGCCACGCGTGCGCCGAAGGTCAGCTCGGCCGTCGTGTGACGGTAGGTGCCGGTCGCGGCGATCTCCGCGTGCACCTCGGCCAGTCGCGCCTCGACCGGACCGAGGTCCGGGTGCTCGGCGTGGTGCTGGCGGATGAAGTCCTCTGCCTCGGCGATGTCGAACTCGGGGGTGTTCTCGACCTGCGCCGGGGGAAGCGCCGTGAGGGAACGCGGCATCACATCAGTCGGGACGGGGGTCATGGTTGAGGCACCGTAGTTGCGCTTTCGTGTACCCGAAACCGCCTGTCGCGTTACGCCATCTGGATCACTGGACCGCGTCCGACACGTTCAGCAAGTACTTGATACCGCAACCGGGTGACAAAGGGCGCGACAAAGGGTGGTTTTCGACTGTTATCTGGCCGAGACCAAACATTGACCGGTGATCTAGTTCACCGGTGGATTCGACCCGTTCGAGTGAACTTCGGAAGGGGTTCGCCTGCGCAGTTCGGCGGTTGCCGCACGCGCCAGGCGAATCCACCTCAGTCCGAACACGACCGCGAGCGCCGCGAGCACGATCCCGCCGCCGCGGAACACCAGAACATCGAGCCAGGCCTTGGAAACCACGACCGAGTGGTCGGACGCGAGCACGTCGATGCCGACCTCGCGACCGGACGGAACCGAACGCACCGGCATCTCGCTCGCGTACCGCACACCGTCCACTGTGTACTCACCGGAGCACTTCACCGTGCGGCCGCTCGACCCGCACGACGTCACCTCCGCGGTAACGGACACCGTGGGTTGAAGAGCGGGAATGGTCTGCTGCAGCCCGATCCCGCCGACGAACCCGAGGAACAGCACGAACAGGAACACCGGCAACGGCCCGCGCGAGTCGCTGTCCTTCGGGAACCGGAACGAGCGCATCACCCCGAGGACAGCCCCGACCAGCAGCGCGAGGCCGGCGAGCGCCAACGTGAGCCCGGTCGGGTGCCCGCCCCGCAGCGCGCCCACCACGGCCGACACCAGGAAAGCCGTCATCAGCACCGCCATCACCGCCGTGCACACCCGGCGGAACACCACGAGATCCACGAAGGTCATCGTGGCATCGCGGGCACCTCCCACGAGGAGAAACGGGTCATCCCGCGCACGGCCACCGAGCCCGGCAGCATGCGGTACACAGAATTCCGCACCGCCAGCGCGACCGGTGACCGCACCTCGATCCCGAACTTCCCCGCCAGCTTCGAGGCCTTCCACAGGGTCTGCGCGCGCGGCCGCCGCAACGCGTCGTACCGCACCAGATCACCGTCGACCGACGCCAGCGTCACGGCGTCCTCCAGCGCCATGCACGCCCCCTGCCCCATGTACGGGACCATCGCGTGCGCCGCGTCGCCGAGCAACGCCACCCGTCCGGAGATGAACGTCGGCAGCAACGGCAGTTCGTAGATGTCGTGCCGCAGGATCTCCGGAGTCGTCGCCAGCAGCTCCGGGAACGGCTCGTGCCAGTCGGCGAACACCTGCGCGGGGTCGAGCGAGGCCCCAGCCGGCGCGACAGTCGAGACGTACCAGCACAGGCGGCCGTCCCCGAGCGGCAGCAGGCCCGCCTCGCCGCCGGGACCGAGTGTCTGCGAGATCGGGAGATCGAACGGACCCGGCGCCACCCCTCGCCACGCCGTGGCCCCCGCGTACACCGGTCCCGGCGCGTCGGGCAGCAGTTCCGCGCGAAGGCGGCTGTTGATGCCGTCCGCCGCCACCACGAGGTCTGCGTCCAGCTCCTCAACGCTCGTGACTTCGACATTGTTGAAGAGGATCTCCGGCGGCAGCGCGCGCAGCAGCACACCGTGCAGATCGGCGCGGTGCATCGCGATGATCTTCTCCTGGCCGACCGCG
Organism: Lentzea aerocolonigenes; assembly: GCF_000955955.1. GTDB lineage: Bacteria > Actinomycetota > Actinomycetes > Mycobacteriales > Pseudonocardiaceae > Lentzea > Lentzea aerocolonigenes_A. The sequence goes on along the minus strand of NZ_JYJG01000549.1, from coordinate 5,098 downwards.
GGCAGGTGCGCGAGCCAGCGCCCGTCGGACGACTTGATGCCACCCGACACGCGCGGTGTCCCGAGCCGCCGCGCCTCGTCCGCGACACCCATCCACTCCAGCGCGCGCACCGCGTTCGGCATCACGCCGATCCCGGCCCCGACCTCGCCAAAGGCGGCAGCACGCTCGAGCACCTGGACTTCCCAGCCCACGCGCCGCAACGACACGGCGGCCGCCAGCCCGCCGATGCCACCACCGACCACGATCGCCTTCATGTCAGCCTCCTCTACACCTGTAGAAGAATCTACACCTGTAGACTACAGCTGTAGAGAGACAAGGACCACAGTGCGAAAAGACCTGATCACGGACGCGGCGATCGAGCTCGTCGCAGAGCTCGGCATGCGCGGCCTCACCCACCGGGCGGTCGACCGCAAGGCCGGTCTGCCAGAAGGTTCGACGAGCGCCTACTTCCGCACGCGCAGGGCGTTGATCGAGGGGCTGGTGGACCGGCTCGCCGTCCAGGAGCAGGCAGAGATCTTCCTCGACCCGGAGGACCCGGCCGGCGGTCTCGCGAAGACGCTCGACAGCTGGCTGGTCGAGCGGAACCGCACGCTCGCCCGGTACGCGGCGATGCTCGAAGCCACGCACCACCCCGAGCTGAAGTCGATCCTCGTGCACTCCCCCCGCAAGCGGGCCGCGGAGATGGCGCGGGCACTGGGCCACGAGGACCCCGAACGCGCCGGTGCGCACATCAGCGCGTTCCTGGAGGGCCTGATCTTCTACCGGCTCGTCGGCGGCGGCAGCACGACCGGCCCGACGCCGGGCACCGAGGAAAGCGTGCAGGACCTGAAGAAGGCGATCGAAAAGGCGTTGCGACCGTAGGTACCGTGGGTCTCATGGGATTCGGGTACGGGGTCTTCTACCTCTGATTCAGGACGTGTGCCACCACACCACGTCCTGATTTCGCGTACCCAGATGAGGATCCCGCATGCGCACGCATGTCCATTTGACGACCCAAGATCTCACCAAGGGCTATGAGGCCGGGCCTGTCGTCGACGGCATCTCACTCAAAATCTCCGCAGGCCAACGCCTCGGCGTCATCGGCGAGAACGGCCGCGGCAAGACCACCCTCCTCCGCCTGCTCGCCGGCGATCTCGTGCCGGACCAGGGAACTGTCACCCGGCACGGTTCGTTGAGCCTGGTGCAACAGGAAATGCCGTTCCACGACAGCGAAACGGTGGGGGACCTGCTGTCCGAGGCACTGCGCGAAAGCCGTCAGGCACTGTCCGAACTGGACAGTGCCGCCGAGCCGTTCGACGAGCGGCGTTACGCTCACGCCCTGGCCCACGCCGAGGCCATCGAGGCCTGGGACGCCGAACGCCGCGCGGAGATCGCCCTCAAAGCCCTGGACGCCGACCACCCGAAGTCCAAGCAGCTCAAGGAACTCAGCGTGGGCCAGCGGTACCGCGTCCGGCTCGCGTGCCTGCTCGCCGAACGCGCCGACGTCCTGCTGCTCGACGAACCCACCAACCACCTCGACGAGCACGCGCTGAACTTCCTGACCGAACGCCTGCGGCAACACCACGGCGTCGTGGTGCTCGTGAGCCACGACCGCACGTTGCTGGACGACGTCTGCACGCAACTGCTCGACCTCGACCCGACTCCCGACGGCGAGGTGCACCTGCACGGCGGCGGCTACCAGGCGTTCAAGGAGGCCAAACGCGCCGAACGCCGGCGGTGGGAACAGCGGTTCGCCCAGGAGGAAGCGGAACACGACGAGCTCGCCGAGAAGGTCGAACGCGCTCAATCACGCCTGAAGGACGCCTGGCGTCCACCGAAGGGCACGTTCAAGCACCAGCGCACCACGCGCGCGGCGAACAAGATGCGCAACGTCGCTCGCCGGCTGGAGGAGCTGGACGACCAGCGCGTCGACGCTCCCCCGCCGCCGTTGGGCTTCGCCCCGCCAAACCTGACGGCCGACGGCGACCTGCTGCACGCCACCCCGCTGGAAGTACCCGGAAGGCTGAACCTCGCCGAGCCGATCTCGTTGTCCGCGGGCGAGAAACTGCTCATCGCCGGCCCCAACGGCGCCGGCAAGTCGACGTTGCTGAATGTCCTGGCTGGCCGCATCAAGCCTGCTGACGGCACGGTTCACCACGCCGGCAAGGTGGCGTTGCTCGCCCAGGAGTCGACGTTCGAGAACGAGGCCGCCACCGCGCGGCAGCTCTGTTCGCGGGTGGAGGAACTCGGTCTGCTCAGAGGAAAAGACCTCGCCCGCCCGGTCTCCCGCCTGTCCACTGGGCAGCGCAGGCGACTGGAGCTGGCGGTTCTGCTCAGCAGCGGCCCGCACGTGCTGCTGCTCGACGAACCGACCAACCACCTGTCGATCGCGCTGGTCGACGAGCTGACGGAGGCGCTCCGGCAGACACAGGCCGCCGTGGCCGTCGCGACCCACGACCGGCAGATGCGGACAGATTTCGGTTCGTGGCGGTGCGTGACGCTTCACAGATTGATGAAAGTTCTGTAGCTTCGAAATCAGGTCCTCTACCGAGCACTGGGAGGTGTGCGAGATGACCGAACTGATCTCCGAAGAACTGCCCACCACGCGGCCGAACCCGTTCGACCCGCCGACCGAGCTGACCGGGATCCGCGACAAGGCGCGGATCAGCAGGCTCGAGTTCGCCGACGGCCACCTCGGCTGGCTGGTCACGGGCCACCACCAGGTGCGGGAGATCCTGGGCAGCCCGAAGTTCACCAACGACCCGGGGAGTCACCACCTGCCGGACAAGCGCCGCCAGGTGGACGACAGCGACACGAAGCGCAAGGTCGAACCCGGCATGTTCCTCAGCCAGGACCCGCCGGACCACACCCGGCTGCGCAAGATGCTGCAGGGCCAGTTCACGGTCAGGCGGATGAACCAGCTGTCGGAGTGGATCGGCACGATCGTCGACGACCAGCTCAAGCACCTGCGGACGTTCGACGGCCACGCGGACCTGGTCAAGGAGTTCGCACTTCCGGTGCCGTCACTGGTGATCTGCGCGCTGCTCGGCGTCGACTACGACGAGAAGCACAGGTTCCAGGAGGACACGGCGAAGATGCTGAGCCTGGACACGCCGGTCAAGGAGGCCATGGCCGCCTTCGAGCGCATCCAGGAGTTCATGCGCGAGCTGATCGCCCGCAAGAAGGCCAGCCCCGGCGGCGACGACATGATCAGCGACCTGCTGGCCACCGGGGAGCCGACGGACGAGGAAGCGTCGAACATGGCGATGCTCCTGCTGCTCGCCGGGCACGAGACCACGGCGAACATGCTCGGCATCGGCACGTTCACGCTGCTGCAGCACCCGGATCAGCTGAAGATCCTGCGCGACGAGCCCGAGGTGATCGACAACGCCGTCGAGGAGCTCATGCGGTACCTGTCGATCATCCACTTCGGACCGCTGCGCACCGCGACCGAGGACGTGGAGATCGACGGGCACCTCATCAAGGCGGGTGACACGGTGATGATGCACATCCCGGTGGCCAACAGGGATCCGGAGAAGTTCCCCGGCAACCCGGAGGAGCTCGACCTGCGCCGCCCGGCGACGGGGCACGTCGCGTTCGGGCACGGCATCCAGCAGCTCGCCCGCATCGAGATGCGGATCGCGTTCGCCAAGCTGTTCCAGGAGTTCCCGGACCTCCGGCTGGACGTGGCACCGGAGGAGGTGCCGCTGCGCACGAACATGGGGATCTACGGGGTCCACTCGTTGCCAGTAGCGTGGTCGGCATGAGGATTTCCGTCGACCAGTCGAAGTGCTGCGGCTCAGGGATGTGCGTCCTGACGGACCCGGACCTCTTCGACCAGAGCGAAGAAGACGGCACGGTCGTGCTCCTGGTGGAGCACCCGGACGCCGAGCACGAGGCCACCGCGAAGGAAGCGGCAGGCTTGTGCCCGGCGAGCGCGATCACCATCAGCTGATCCGCGCAAAGCAGCACAAAACAGCCGTTGGAGAGCAGCCAGGCGACATCCGTGCCCGTCGCCTGGCACCAACGTGCCCACATCACACGAGTTCTCGCACTACGCTGCCCGCGTGAACCTCGCCCCGGGCTGGTACCCCGACAACGCCGACCCTCGCTTCGTCCGGTGGTGGGACGGCACGCAGTGGACCCCGCACACGCAGCCGCGCCAGCAGCAGACCGACGCCCATCACATGGAGATGCAGATGGGCGGCACGGGTCAGGAGAAGGTGGCGCAGCAGGTCCAGCGCGCGGGCGCGCACGGAGCCGGGCAGGGTGGCGGCAGCCTGTTCACCGAGCCCGTCCTGGTGGTGAACCAGAAGGCCAAGCTCATCGAGATGTCGAACTCCTACGTCATCTACGACCAGCACGCCCGCCACCTCGGCACCGTCGAGCAGGTCGGCCAGTCCGGCGCCGCGAAAGCGTTGCGCGCCTTCACCAAGCTCGACTCGTTGATGGACGTCCGGCTGGAGATCCGGGACGTGCAGGGCCATCCGGTGCTGCGGCTCGTGCGGCCGGCGACGATGTGGAAGTCCAAGGTGATCGTCGAACGCGGTGACGGCATGCCGATCGGCGAGATCGTGCAGGAGAACGTGTTCGGCAAGGTCCGGTTCGCCTACGTGTGCAACGGGATGAAGGTCGGCGGCATCTACGCCGAGAACTGGCGGGCGTGGAACTTCTCGCTGTGCGACCACACCGACACCGAGGTCGCGCGCATCACCAAGACGTGGCAGGGCATGGCGAAGGCGATGTTCACGACCGCGGACAACTACGTGGTGCAGTTCCACCGCCAGGTCCCGGACCCGCTGCTGAGCATGATCGTGGCGTCCGGCGTCACCGTGGACACGGTGCTGAGCCAGAACCAGAGCTAGTCAGCCCCTCCCCGCGCGGTCACGCCCGCGATGCCGGAAGCGAGCCCCGCGCGGTCACGCGATGCCGGAAGCGAGCCCTGCACGCCCACGCACGCTATGCCGAAGACCGGCCCCCGCATGGCTGTCGCGATGCCGGAGGCGAGCTCCGCATGGCTGTCCGCGAAGCCGGAGGCGAGCTCCGCATGGCTATCCGCGAAGCCGCAGGCAAGCGGCGATGGCGAAGCCGAGCCGAGGAGAGCAGGCGATCCGGGGCA
>NZ_JYJG01000548.1 GCF_000955955.1 Lentzea aerocolonigenes | reverse complement strand
GCTTAGAGGTTCTTGCCGAAGAACTCGGTGACCCGCCCGGCGACCTGCGGCACGTACCGGTCGTACAGGTCAACGTGGCCGGCACCCTCGATCCAGTGGATCTCCTTGGGGCCGGCCGCTTTCTGGTACGCCTCCACGGTCATCCACGACGTCACCGCGTCCCTGCCCACGACGAAGAGCACCGGCCGCGGCGTGATCAGGTCGACGGTCCGGAAAGCGTCGAACGCCGTGATCCGCCCGACGCTGTTCCAGGTGAACGTCTTCGCCGCGCGCGGATGCTCGGCGCGCGGCGTGCAGTAGTACTCCCAGCCGTCGTAGGCGTGCGGACCGGTTTGGCGGGCTTGCTCCTCCGTCTCGGGGACGAGCGGGAAGCTGCCGTCCTGGCCGTGTGCCAGCATCCCCTGCAGCACAGCGGGGTCCTGGGTGCCGTCCGCGCCGAACCGGAACTGCCGCGCGACGTCGGCCAGGCTGACGGTGGCGATCGCCTTGATGCGCTGGTCGGTTCCGGCGGCGGCCAGGCCGTATCCGCCCGAGGCGCAGATGCCGAGCACGCCGGCGTTCTCGGTGCCGAGGAACGTCACGGCCGCCCGGATGTCCTCGACGCGCTGAGCCGGGTCCTCCAGGCCACGCGGTTCTCCCGCGCTCTCGCCCTGGTACGCCGCATCGAACGCCAGCGCCAGGAAGCCCTGGTCAGCGAGCTGTTTCGCATACGTCCCTGCTGACTGCTCCTTCACGCCGCTGCCGGGATGACCGACGACGATCGCGCCGCGCGGTTCACCCTCCGGCCGGTAGAGGTGGCCGGCGATGTCCAGTCCGTTGCTGGGAAAAGTCACGGTTTCCATGGCCACCACGCTGGTCTCCGGGCATGGGTCCAACCAGGGAGGACCCAGCCTATGCACACCAGTACCAGGCACATCTCCTCGCAGCCACGGACACTGGGGGCATGACCGAACTGGGCGAGTTCCTCCGCACCCGCCGCGCCGCTCTCGACCCGCACCGCGCGGGCTTTCCCGACGACGGCAGGCAGCGCCGCGTGCCCGGCCTGCGCCGCGAGGAGCTGGCCCAGCTCGCCCACGTCAGCGTCGACTACGTCGTCCGGCTCGAACAGGGCCGCACCAACCGGGTCTCCCGCACCGTGCTCGACGCGCTGGCGGACGCGCTGCAGCTGGCGCCCGACGAGCGCGAGTACCTGTTCACGCTCGCCGATGTCGCCCCGGTCAGGCAGGAAGCGGCTCCCGAGGTCGCCGCGCGGCTGCGGCAGCTGCTCAACGGCATGCCGGACATCCCGGCGATGGTCCTGCACCGCCGCATGGACGTCCTGGCGTGGAACCGCGCAGCCGCGGCGTTGCTGACCGATTTCCAAGCGCTCGAACCGGCCGCGCGCAACCTGATCCGGTTGACGTTCCTCGACCCGGCGTTCCGGGCACTGTACGGCGACTGGGAGCGCTCGGCCCGTGAATGCGTCGCGGTGCTGCGGATGGAGGCGGGCCGCACGCCGCACGATCCCGTCCTCACCGGACTCGTCGGCGAGCTCAGCGTGCGCGACCCGGACTTCCGCACGTGGTGGGCGTCGCACCAGGTCCGCGGGCCGCGCCAGCTCGTGAAGACCTACCACCACCCGGTGGCGGGCAAGCTCACGCTCGACGTTCAGCAGTTCACCGTGGACACTCATCCGGACCAGCTGCTCGTCGCGTACACCGCGGCGGACGACTCGTCGGCCGAGGGGCTGCGGTTCCTTCTGCTTTCGGAGCAAGCGAAAGGGGCGCCGCTCGAAAGCGACGCCCTTCGTCACGCTAGCTCACTTGCCACTGCGGTAAGCAGTCCAGGCACTCTGCATGCGAGTGTTCTGGCCCGGCGTGAACTGGTTGTAGCAGCTGTCGTACGAGTAATCCATGTAGTTGTGGATCGGGTCGACACCCGCGGCCGTGCAGGAGTCGCGGCCCGTCGGGCAACCCGACGACGCGCTCTTCTGCGCCGGGGTGTCCGCGACCTGGTCACCGGTCGCGGAGCAGCCGCCCTGGAAGGTGTGCCAGAGGCCCATCCAGTGGCCGGTCTCGTGCGTGAGCGTCTTGCCCAGGTTGAAGTTCGTCGCCGAACCGCCGGGAACGCTCGTGTACTTGAACACCACGCCGTCCATCTTCGGGTCGCCCGAGTAGTCGCTCGGGAACGTCGCGAAGCCCAGGTAGCTGGTGTCGGTCGACCACACGTTGAGCGTGCTCGCACCGCCGACGCGGGTCGCGGTCTTCATCGCCCGCTCGGTCGACGGGGTGTCCACACCGGTGAACCACGCGTTGTTCGACCAGCGCTTCGTCGACTGCAGCACGAACTTGAAGCCGGTGTTCGCCGCCTGGCTCGACTCCGCACCGGCGAAGCCCGTGTTGAGAGCCTGGATCTGCTTGGCGATCGTGGCGTCGGTCAGGTTGCCCACGCCACCTGAGCCGGTGACGACGTGGAACACGACCGGAATCGTGCCACCGGTCGCCTCCGCGGACAGATCGATGCGGTTCTTGGCCTTCGCCGCGATCTTCTGACGCAGGTCCGCGTTCATCCGTGCTGCGTCGGCGTCGGAGAGCTCGTTGCGCTCCTGACCGTGGCTGCCCGGCAGGGCACGTGCCGCGGCGTGCTCGTCCACGCAGTCCGTCGCCTTCGCGACGGCCGTGGCGGGCGAACCGCCGAGCAGGGTGATCGCGCCCACCGCCAGCAAGCCGGCCGCGAGGGCCGCGTGGGCGCGCTTTCTCGTTTGGAACATTGAGTTTTCCTCCATGCAGGGTGGAGGAATAGTGACTCACGCATAGGTCCTTTGTGGATCTTGACGTTTTCACAGAATTCGAACGTGATCGACGGGAAGACCGGCCCACCAGCGGTTGAAACGGCGGTAGACCTGCGGTTCCCGGTCGCCGAGGAACTTGTGCAGCGCCTTGGCTTCCTCCGCGAGGCCGGTCCACTGGTCCTCACTCAGGGCGTGGAAGGCGGTCGCCTCGATGCCGCCGTCCTCGTTGGGACGCCAGACTCCTGCCACATGCCCGTCAACGAGAAGTGTCGGCAGTGTGTCGCCGTTGTTGCGGATCACGAGCTTGCGGTACTCGTCCGGGATGATCCGGCTGCGGTCGGCGTAGGCGAGCAACGTGCTGTCCCACATGGCCATCAGCCGCGGAGGTGCCGGGGTGTCCTCGTCCGGGATCGTCCGGTTTGGAACGTCGTAGTAGTCGCCTTCGCGGACCAGGTCCAGCAGCTCCAGCGCCTCGCGGATCGAGGTGCGCGGCAGCATCGTGAACTGGTTCATGTCCAGGACGGTCGCGGGACCGAACCCGGTGAGGTAACGGCGGAGCATCTCGGCGAGCGCGGCCATCCGATCGCGCGGCTCGATCGCCACGGTCTGGAACGACAGCTTCGGCCCGTAGGCCCACGGTCCGCCGGTCGGCATCCGCACGAGCGGCGCGTAGGAGGCCAGCGCCCACCAGATGCCCGGCTGCCCGACGTCGCCGACGTGCGAGTGCAGCAGCGCCTCCAGCTCCTTCTTGGTCCGCGGTTCGGCGGCGTACTCCAGCATGTGCCGAAGAACCTCGTCGGCGCGCTCGATCGTCAGGCCCATGGCCTTGAACCGCTTGTCGTGCAGCCGGGACGCCCTGAGCGCGGGCAGCATCGCGTGGTGGAACACCTCGTGGTCGGCGACCGTGACGGCGTGCAGGGTGATCCGCATGACCGTGGCCTTGCGGACCGTCCCTGCCGTGAACGCCTCGTCCAGATCCGCTGGGTCGAAGCCCTCGATCCGGTTCCACAGCGCGATGTACGGCGACGCGGGTTCCTGCGCCTGGATCGCCACGATCCGGTCGATCGCCGCGAGCACGCCGACCGGTTCACGCTCGAGCAGCAGCTGCCGTTCGAGCGTGGCGCGGTTGAGCTGACGTGCGGTGTAGGTCATGGACGCGATCCTGGCTCACCGCAGCTTCGACGGCCACCAGATTCGGCCGCCGATGTCCACCGACAGCGCCGGGACCAGCAACGACCGCACCAGCAGCGTGTCCAGCAGGACGCCGAACGCCACGATGAACGCGATCTGGGTGAGGAACAGGATCGGCAGCACGGCGAGCGCGGCGAACGTCGCGGCCAGCACCACGCCCGCTGACGTGATCACGCCACCGGTCAGGCTGAGGCCTCGCAGCGTGCCCTCGACGGTGCCGAGTTGCCCGGTCTCCTCGCGGACACGGGTCATCAGGAAGATGTTGTAGTCGATGCCCAGTGCCACCAGGAACACGAACCCGAACAGCGGCACGACCGGGTCCGCGCCGGGGAAGTCCAGGATGTGGTTGAACACCAGCGCCGACACGCCCATCGTGGCCGCGAACGACAGCACGACCGTGGCGATCAGCAGGATCGGTGCCAGAAGCGACCTCAGCAGCAGCGCCAGGACCAGGAAGATCACCAGCAGGACGATCGGGATGATCAGCAGGCGGTCGTGTTCGGACGTCTTCCTCGTGTCCAGCAACGTCGCCGTCTGGCCGCCGACCTTGGCGTCGGTCCCGTGAACCGCCGCACGGATGCGGTCGACCGTCGCCACTGCGGCGTCGGAGTCCGGTGCGTCCTTCAGCGTCGCTTCGATGCGCACCAGGCCTTCTGCCGTTCCACTGGGCCTGACGTCCGCGACTCCGTCCACTTTGGACTTCTGCAGGACTTCGGCCGTCTTGCCCTCTTCTGCGATGATGACCGTCGGCGAGCCGGTGCCGCCAGGGAAGTGCCGTGACAGCACTTCTTGCCCGGCAACGGATTCGACCTCGGTCAGGAACACGTCGGACTGCGCGGTGCCGGATGCCTTGAGTTGAGGCAGGAACGCGGCGCCGGCCAGGAGGACCAGGGTGGTGACGATCCAGATCGCGCGTGGCTTGCTCCGCACCGTGCTCGCGACCTTGCCCCACAGACCACTCGTCTCCGGGTGCGGCGAACCGAACTTCGGTGCGAACGGCCAGAACGCGGCCCGGCCGAGCAACGCCAGGGTGGCCGGCAGGAACGTCATCGTGGTGAGCAGCGCGGCGCCGATGCCGATGGCCGCAACGGGTCCGAGGCCCTTGTTCGAGTCGAGGTCGCTGAACAGCAGGCACAGCACGCCGAGGATCACCGTGCCCGCCGACGCCGCGATGGGTTCGACGGTGCCGCGCCAGGCCGTGCGGATGGAGGCGTACTTGTCTTGTGTGTCCCGGAGTTCTTCGCGGAATCTCGACACCAGCAGCAGTGCGTAGTCCGTCGCCGCGCCGAAGACGAGGATCGAGAGGATGCCTTGGCTTTGGCCGTTCAGCGCGAGGATGTCGTTCTTGGCCAACAGGTACACGACGAAGCTGGCCAGGCCGAGGGCGAACACCGCCGACAGGAGCACGATCAGCGGCAGCAGTGGACTCCGGTAGACGACGAGCAGGATCAACGCGACCACCGCGCCGGCGACGACCAGCAGCAACCCGTCGATGCCGCCGAACGCCTCGACGAGGTCGGCGATCTGCGCGGCCGGTCCGGTGACCAGCACCGTCAGACCCGCCGGGGCGCCGCGAGTGCCGTCTCTGAGCTGCAGGACCGAGTCTCGGACTTCCTTGGCCGGGTCGAGCAGCACGACGATCTGCGCGGCTTCGTCGTCGTTGGGCGCCGGGATGACCGGGGACGCCTGGAAGCCCTTGCCGCGGTCCGCGAGGTACTTCCTGTCCTGTTCGGTCAGCCCGCCCTCGCGTTCCACCAGGACGATCGCCGGGATCGCGTTGCTGCGCTGGAACTTCTTCTGCAGTTCGGCGACCTGGGTGGACTCCGCGGAGTTCGGCAGGAACGCGCTGCTGTCGTTCTCCGCGACCTCCGACAGCTTCCCCGAGTACGGCCCGGTGAACCCGCCCAGCGCGAGCCAGACGACGAGCACCACTCCGGCCAGGACGCGCATCAGCATTCCTTCGATCGTCGAATCATTCGATGGCCGAACTGTATGCTGGCGTGGTGAGCGAGGCAAGTGACTACGACCTGAGCATGCTGGTGCGGGCGCTCGTGATGGAGTCGAACCGGTTCCTGGAGATCTTCAGCGCGGCGCACTCGCTGCACCCGACCGACATGACAGCGTTGAACCTGATCATGACGGCTCGCTCCCCCATGACCCCCGGCGCGCTCGCCCGAGCCCTGAACCTCAGCGCGTCCGCCACGACGTCCGTGCTGGACCGGCTGGAGCGTGCTGGTCACGTCGTCCGCGAGCGTGCTTCGGACGACCGTCGCCGCGTCGAGCTGCGGGTGCTCTCGGCGGCGACGGCGGTGGCCTCGGCGTTCTTCCAGCCGCTCGCTCTCTCGTACTCCTCGGCGTGGTCCGCGTTGAGTGCCGCGGATCGCGAAGTGGTGGCGCGGTTCCTCGCCACGACGACCTCGGCGACCGCGCGGGTGCGGGAGGCGACGTCAGATCCGGCGGCCGCAGACGAGGAGCAGTAGTTCCTGGGCAGGTCGTCTCACGGGCCGGCCCTCGCCGAACGCCCAGTCCAGGTCGGTGGCTTCGAGGCGTTTGTTCGCGAGGTCGGCGCCGAAGTACTTCACGGTGCGCGGGGTCATGCCGTCGAGGACGAGTTCGAGCCGGTCGTGCGGCACCTTGCGGTCGAGTCCGAGCGCGATGGTGATGTCGAGGCCGTGGATGACGTCGTGCGAGAGCGCTCCGGCCGGGCCGCCGCCGGGTGGGGTCCAGCGGTCGTCCGCGTTGGCCTTCAGGACGCCGGCCAGCTCGTTCTTCGAGAGTCTTGCGGCGTCCTGCTTGGCCATGCGGTCGGAGGCGTGGTTGAACCGGCCGGCGGACTTGAGCATCTCCTTGAGCACCCTGGTCCGTGAGCTGTGGAACGGCAGGGTCGTGTGCGCGACGACTTCCCTGACGCGCCAGCCTTCGCACAGGCTCGGGGCGTTCCACTGCTCGTCGGTGAGGCTGCTCAGCAGTTCTGCCTGGTCAAGACGTTCCGCGCGGATGGCGGCCCAGATTTCTTCGGTCATGCCCGTTCATACGAGCCGGACCGCGAAAACTCATCGGTCCCCCACCAGGGCGCGGTTGTTCAGCACCGGGTAGAAGGCCAGCGCAACCAGGATGAGGAAAACGCCGGCGGCGACATACGCGACCTGAACCGCGAACACACTGGCGAGAACACCGCCGAGCGCCGCGCCAACCGGCCCTCCTGCCATCACCACCAGCCTGCTCGACGAGAGCACCCTCCCCAGGAGCCCGTCAGGCACGATCTGCTGGCGCAACGTGCTCACCACGACTTTCTCCGCGGTCATCAGCGCACCGGTCACCATCATCATCGCGGCCGCGACCCAGGAGTCGGCGACAAGTCCCAGCACCAGAACGGCCGCGCCCACACCGGCTTTGCCCGCGAGCATCACCGTGCCAGGCCCGAGCCGCCTGCTGACAGACGCGGCCGCCAGTCCCCCAGCCGTCGCGCCGACCGCGGTGGCCGTCAGCAACAGGCCGAAACCGAAGTCCGGAAGTGCGAGGACCTCCTTGGCCAGCAGTGCGAGCATCGCGAACTGAGCGGTGGCCGCGACGTTGCCGAGACAGGAGACCACGGCCAGCGCCCGCAGGGTCCGGTTTCCGAACAACCACCGGATGCCCTCGGCGATCTCGTTCCGCACGCTCCCGCGCGGAGCTTCGGACGGCTCCTTCGTCTTGGCGTCCGCCCGGATCGAGAAGATCAACAGGCCGCTGGCGGCGAACGACAGTGCGTTGCCGGCGAACGGCAGGAAGTTCCACACACCGAACAGAGCTGAGCCGAGCGGAGGCCCGGCGAAGTCCTCACCGTTGCTCTCCGCCGCGGCGATCCGCCCGTTCGCCGTCGCCAGCTTCCGCGGGTCCCGCGACACGAAGTCGGGAATGGCCGACTGGGCCGCGAGGTCGAAGAAGACCTGGCCGACGCCGAGCAGGAACGCCGCGAGCACCAGCCACACCAGACTCACCCGCGCCGTCAGGATCAGCACCACGAGCGCGACCAGGACGGCGAACCGGCCCAGGTCCGCCCACACCATCACCCGCCGCCGGTCCAGCCGGTCCACCACGACACCGGCGTGCAGCGACAGCAACACCCAAGGAATCTCGGCGGCCATCACGACAGAGCTCAACGCCAGCGGGCTGCTGGTGCTCTGCAGGGTCAGCAGGGGCAACGCGGCGGCGTGCATGCCGGTGCCGGCCGCCGACACGAGCGTGGCACCGAAGAGCCGGTGAAAGCGGCCGCCCAGCCGTACCTCGACGCCATCAGACTCCATGTCCGTTCCTACCAGCCGGTCCGCGAAAACTCACAGGTCCGCGTAGGGTTCGTTGCTGTGATCGAGACGCTGGAGCCGTTCCGGATCGAGCTGACCGGCTACTGCTACCGGATGCTCGGGTCCGGTTTCGAGGCCGAGGACGCCGTGCAGGAGACGCTCGTGCGCGCGTGGAAGGCGTACTCCAGCTTCGACTCGTCGCGCGGGTCGCTGCGGACTTGGCTGTACCGGATCGCCACGAACATCTGCATCGACATGCTGCGGTCTTCGCAGCGGCGGGCGTTGGCGGTGGACCTGGGGCCTTCCGGCGGGGAGATCGGGGCGCCGTTGCACGAGCGGGTGTTCGTGCAGCCCGTGCCGGATGCGCTCGTGTTGCCCGAGGACCAGGCGATTCGGCGGGAGACCGTCCGGCTGGCGTTCGTGGCGGCTCTTCAGCACCTGCCTGCTCGGCAGCGGGTGGTGCTGATCTTGCGTGATGTGCTGGCGTGGCAGGCTTCCGAGGTTGCTGCGTTGTTGTCGATCTCGGTGGCTTCGGCGAACTCGGCTTTGCAGCGGGCACGTGCCACGTTGTCCTCGGTTGACGCCGGCGAGCCGTTGAACGTTGCGGATCCGGTGCAGAAGTCGTTGCTCAGCCGGTACTGCGAGGCTTTCGAGCGGCATGACGTGCGGACTCTGGTGGCGTTGCTGCACGAGGACGCCACGATCTCGATGCCGCCGTTCAGCTGGTGGCTGCGCGGGCGTCCCGCGGTGGCGGCGGCGTTGAGCGATCCCGGGGCTGCGTGCAAGGGGGCGTGGCTGGTGCCGGTGCGGGCCAATGCCTCGCCTGCCTTCTGGCAGATGCGGCCGGGGATGGATCGGCCGTTCGGGCTGGTGTTCCTGGACGTGCGGGGTGGGCTGGTGACGGGGACGACGACGTTCCTGAACGTGCCGGAACTGCTGCCGCTGTTCGGTTCGCCGATGAGTTCGGGCGCTCCAGCCCGTACACAGGTGGACTGAGGGAGGTCTCATGGCGATCCAGCCCATCATCATCACCCCGAACCTGGGGTCCGTGCAGGCGTTCTACGAGCAGGTTCTCGGCGCGGTGGAGGTGGCCCGGTACCCGGAGGACGGGCCGGTGTTCTACAAGACCCTGCAGATCGGCGACGCTGAGCTCGGGCTCGTCGCCGAGGGAGCCGACACGTCGGTGCCACCGCGGATCACGCTCAGCATCGACGTGGCGGATGTCAACGCGTTGCTGCCGCTGGTCGAGCCCGCTGGCGGGCGGGTGCTGGGTCCGTCCAACGACATGCCGTGGGGGCAGCGGGTGGCGCACGTGTTCGATCCGGACGGAAACCCCGTGAACCTGACGCAATCGCTCTAGACGGTTGATTCCAAGGGGTCTGCCCTGTTGGC
>NZ_JYJG01000547.1 GCF_000955955.1 Lentzea aerocolonigenes | reverse complement strand
TGCTGACCCGACAAAGCACTACTAGGGGCCACTAGCTCGTCGGGTAGCGGCGTGGGGTGAAGACCACGCCTTGGGGCGTCACGACGGTCTGCGACGAGCCGATGATCAGCAGGCAGCGCATGTCGATCGTGCTCGGGTCGAGTCCGCCGAGGGTTCCGACGCGGATCTCTTCTTCAGGACCGCCCACGTCCCGGCCGACCACCACGGGGGTTTCGTGGGTGCGGTGCTGCAGGAGCAGGTCGCGCATCTCCTGGACCTGGTGCGTGCGGGCCTTGGACGCCGGGTTGTAGATGGCGATCACCAGGTCCGCCTTGGCTGCGGCGGTCAGGCGTTCGGCGATGACGTCCCACGGCTTGAGCCGGTCGCTCAACGAGACCACCGCGTAGTCGTGGCCCAGTGGCGCGCCTGCCCTGGCTGCCACGGCGTTCGCCGCGGTGACGCCCGGGATGACCTTGACCGGGATGTCGCCGGTCTCCGCGGCGACTTCCAGGACGGCGGTGGCCATGGCGAACACGCCTGGGTCGCCGGAGGAGATGACCGCTACTCGCTTGCCTTTGCGCGCGAGATCGAGCGCGAACGCCGCTCGTTCCGACTCGACCTGGTTGTGGGACGCGTGCTTGGTCTGGCCGGGGCGGTCCGGGACGCGGTTGAGGTAGGTGGTGTAGCCGACGAGGTCGTCGGCCTCGTTGAGTTCGTGGCGGGCTTCCGGAGTGAGCCAGTCGCTGCTGCCGGGGCCGAGGCCGACGACGGTGACCTCGCCCTTGTCCGGCTTCGGCTTGGAGCGGCTGGGGAGCAGGGCCAGGGAGAAGTACGGGACCGTGCCGGGATCGACGTCGGCCAGCGGTGAGGTCTTCTGGCGGCCCGTGGTGGCGCGTTCGACGTACCAGGCGTTGTCGAGGCGGCCGGCTTCTTCGAGAGCCTGCCGGACGTTGCCGAAGGTGCGGCCCAGTTTGAGGATCGCGGCCGAGTCGGTGCTCTTGAGGCGTGCGGCGAGCTCGGCCGGTGGGAGGGTGCCGGGCAGGATCGTGAGGACCTCGTCGCGCTCGACCAGCGGGGTGCCGAGGACCGCACTCGCGCCGCTGACGCTCGTGACGCCGGGGACGACTTCCCACTCGTAGCGGTCTTTGAGGCGTTTGTGCATGTGCATGTACGAGCCGTAGAAGAACGGGTCGCCGGCAGCCAGGACGACGACGTTCCGGCCGGCGTCGAGATGGGCGGCGAGGCGTGCGGCGGCTTCCTCGTAGAACTGGTCGATCTCGCCCTGGTAGTCGTCGGTGTCCTCGGTCGTCACCGGGTAGACCAGCTGCTCGAGGATCTGCGGATTCGGATCATTCTGGCTGCGGAAATAAGGCTCCGCAATGGTTTTGGCGACACTGCGGCCGTGGCGGGCGCTGTGGAAGGCGACCACGTCGGCCTCTTCGATGAGTCGTGCGGCCTTGACCGTCACGAGTTCCGGGTCGCCGGGACCCAGGCCGACGCCGTAGAGCTTGCCCGTCATTCTTCCTCGCTCGCGATCGCGTTGATGGCCGCTGCCGTCATGGCGCTGCCGCCGCGCCGGCCGTGGACCACGAGATGCTCCAAGTCCGTTGCGGCCAAAGCTTCTTTGGACTCCGCCGCTCCGATGAAGCCCACCGGGATGCCGAGGACCGCGGCTGGTCTTCCGGCACCCTTTTCGATCAGGTCGATCAGGTGGAAGAGCGCGGTGGGGGCGTTGCCGATGGCGATGACGGCACCCTCGAACCGGTCTTGGAGGAGCTCCAAGGCGGCGGCGCTGCGGGTGTTGCCGATCTCGTGGGCCTTGGCGGGCGTGCGCGGGTCCTGGAGGTAGCACAGGACTTCGTTGTCCTCGGGCAGGCGGCGGCGGGTGACGCCGGACGCGACCATGTTGGCGTCGCAGAGGATCGGGGCGCCCGCTTGCAGTGCCGCACGGGCGTTGCGGACGACGTCGGGGGAGAAGGCGACGTCGTCCGGGAGGTCGGTCATGCCGCACGCGTGGATCATGCGGACGACGACTTTCGCGACGTCCGCTGGGAACCTGGTGAGGTCCGATTCCGCGCGAATAGTGGCGAAGGACTGGCGGTAGATCTCCTGCCCGTCCTTGATGTACTCCGTCACCTGAGCTCCTCGTAGCCGTCGCCGGTCGCGACGAACTCGATCACATCGCCGGCCGGGCGACCACATCGGCGTGAGCAACCCGACCAGTGGACCGGGAGCGAGTGCGGGGTTCCTAGCCAGGCGCGCGCATCAGCGCGGACGTCGGAGAGCGACTTGGCGCAGCCGGGGCGGCCCGTGCACGCGCTCACGCCGTGCCACGGGGAGGCCGGGTCGGTGATCAGGCCGGACGTGTCGGTGCCGGCGGGAACGATCAAGCTGCGCCACGGGGTCAGCCGGACCGGGATGCCGGGCAGGAGTTGAGCGTCGAGGCGGCCGAGAGGCACACCGGGAGTGGCCGGCGAGGGTGCGACGGGCGTCACAGCCGGGGTGATGCGCGGGGCGTCGGTGGTGCCGAAGTGCTCGGTGATCTTTCGCACACCGTCGTCCACTTCGGACAGGCGCCAGGCGCTTCCGCGCAGCTCCTGGAAGAGGCGGGCGGCGGTCACCACGGCGTCGACGGGGTCCTGGACACGCACGCCTGTATCGGTTCCCGCCAGCAGCAGGACGTCGTCGACCAGGCCGAAGTCGCCGCCGAGGCCGCTCACCGAGGCGCCTACCGTGACCAGGAAACGGCCTGGTAGCGAGGCCAGCGACGGGTCGGCGCACAGGGCCGTGTCCAGGGCGTCCACCAGCGGCTGGTTGTCCTCCAACGGCGCGGCGATGATGTTGCGGATGCGTTCGTGGGTGCCGGAGGGCAGCAGGCCGGCCGAACGCAGCCGCGCACCCAGTTCTACGCCGTCCGGCAGGCCCCTGATCTGGAGGTTCGCGCGCGAGGTCAGCTCCAGTGAGCCACTTCCGAGCTCCACGGCGGCGGTACGCACCACGTCCCACTGAGCTGCCGAAAGGGTGCCGCCGGGGACCCGGATGCGCGCGAGGCCGCCGTCGGCTGCGGCGTGCAGCTCGACCGCGCCGGGGCAGGCATCCGGGTGAGTACGCATAGGTCGGACTGTAACCCGCCGGTTAGGGTGAGCCCGAACGACGAAGCGCAGGAGGAAGCCGGTGTGAATCCGGCGCGGTCCCGCCACTGTGACCAGCACCCGCTGGGAGTCAGGAACTCTGCTTCGCCAGTCACCCGCAACCTGGGGCGCGGACCCCACGAGGGATGGAGCCTGCGTGATCCTGCTGCTGTCGACCTCCGACACCGACCTGCTGTCGGCGCGTGCCAGTGGTGCCGAGTACCGGCTCGGCAACCCCGCCCGGCTCACGGCCGGCGACCTGCCCGCACTGATCGAGGGCGTCAACCTCGTGGTGGTGCGCATTCTCGGTGGGCGCCGGATGTGGGAGGAAGGGCTCGACTGGCTGCTGGCCAGCGGGTTGCCCGTGGTGGTGCTCGGTGGTGAGCAGCAGCCGGACGCCGCGCTGATGGAGCTGTCGACGGTGCCGGGCGGGGTTTGTGCCGAGGCGCACCTCTACCTCGCGCACGGCGGCTCGCAGAACCTCGCCGAGCTGCACAAGTTCCTCGAGGACACGATTCTGCTGACCGGGCACGGGTTCGCGACGCCACAGGCCACGCCGACCTGGGGTGTGCTGGAGCGCGAAGAAACCGCACAAGAAGGCCCTGCCGTCGCGGTGCTCTACTACCGGGCGCACCACGTCGCCGGGAACACCGCGTTCGTGCACGCGTTGTGCGACGCGATCGAGGCCAAGGGCGGGAAGCCGCTGCCGGTGTTCTGCTCGTCGTTGCGCACGGCAGAGCCCGAGCTGCTGGACACGCTGAGGCAGGCCGACGCGCTGATCGTCACGGTGCTGGCCGCGGGTGGCACGAACCCTGCGAAGGCGTCGGCGGGTGGCGATGACGACGCGTGGGACGTCGGGGCGCTGGCGGCGCTCGACGTGCCGATCCTGCAAGGGTTGTGCCTCACGTCGAGCCGCGAGTCGTGGGACGAGAACGACGACGGGCTGTCCCCCTTGGACACCGCGACCCAGGTCGCGATTCCCGAGTTCGACGGCCGGATCATCACGGTTCCGTTCTCGTTCAAGGAGATCGACGAGGACGGCCTCACGGTCTACGTGGCCGATCCGGAACGGGCGCTGCGCGTCGCCGGCATCGCGGTCCGGCACGGCAAGTTGCGCCACATCCCGGCCGAGGACCGCAAGATCGCGGTGATGCTGTCGGCCTACCCCACCAAGCACTCGCGGATCGGCAACGCGGTCGGCCTCGACACGCCCGCCTCCACGGTCCGGTTGCTCAAGGCCATGGAAGACCACGGCTACGACATCGGCGACAAGCTGCCCGGCGTGCAGGAGCTGGACGGCGACGCACTGATCCACGCGCTGATCGCGGCCGGCGGGCAGGACGCGGACTGGCTGACGCAGGAGCAGTTCGAGAGCAACCCGGTGCGCATCGCGGCGGCGGACTACCGCGAGTTCTACGACACGCTGCCGGACGACTTCCGCGAGTCGATGCAGGAGCACTGGGGCGAGGCACCGGGCTCGTTGTTCGTCGACCACTCGAGGTCCAAGGACGGCGAGATCGTGCTGGCGGCGCTGGAGTCGGGCAACGTCGTCGTGATCGTGCAGCCGCCGCGCGGGTTCGGCGAGAACCCGATCGCGATCTACCACGACCCGGACCTGCCGCCGTCGCACCACTACCTCGCGGCGTACCGGTGGATCGAGTCGTCGTTCGGCGCGGACGCGGTGGTGCACGTCGGCAAGCACGGCAACCTGGAGTGGTTGCCGGGCAAGACGGTCGGCATGTCGGCGTCGTGCGGCACGGACGCGGCACTCGGCGATCTGCCACTGGTGTACCCGTTCCTCGTGAACGACCCCGGCGAGGGCACGCAGGCGAAGCGGCGCGCGCACGCCACGCTGGTCGACCACCTGGTGCCGCCGATGGCCCGCGCGGACAGCTACGGCGACATCGCGCGGCTGGAGCAGCTGCTCGACGAGTACGGCAACATCTCCGCGATGGACCCGGCCAAGGTGCCGGCGATCCGCGCGCAGATCTGGACGCTGATCAAGGCCGCGAAGCTCGACCACGACCTCGGCCTGGACGACCGGCCGCACGATGCGGAGTTCGACGAGTTCATCCTGCACGTCGACGGCTGGCTGTGCGAGGTCAAGGACGTGCAGATCCGCGACGGGCTGCACATCCTCGGTGAGGCGCCGACCGGGTCGGTGCGGGTCAACCTCGTGCTCGCGATGCTGCAGGCGCGGCAGATGTGGGGCGGTCAGGTCGCCGCGTTGCCGGGGCTGCGGGAGGCGCTCGGGCTCACCACCACGGCTCGCGAAGACGTCGACGCCGTTGAGGAACAGGCTCGCGTACTCGTCCAGGCGATGGAGGACGCGGGCTGGGATGCCGCCGTGGCTAGTACTTTGCACGAGTCGCCAGATGTGCAGAAGATCCTGGAGTTCGCCGCAGTCGAGGTCGTTCCCCGGTTGGCTCGTACCACCGACGAGATGACGCACGTGCTGCACGCGCTGGACGGTGGGTACATCCCGGCAGGGCCGTCCGGATCTCCGTTGCGCGGCCTGGTGAACGTGCTGCCGACCGGGCGCAACTTCTACTCGGTCGACCCGAAGGCGATCCCGTCGCGGCTCGCCTGGGAGACCGGCCAGGCGATGGCGGACTCGCTGCTCGCCCGGTACCGCGAGGAGAACGACGGCGAGTGGCCGCCGTCCGTCGGCCTGTCGGTGTGGGGCACGTCGGCGATGCGCACGGCCGGTGACGACATCGCCGAGGTGTTCGCGCTGCTGGGTGTGCGGCCGGTGTGGGACGACCAGTCGCGCCGGGTCACCGGCCTCGAGGTCATCAGCCTGGAGGAGCTGGAAAGGCCGCGCATCGACGTGACGGTCCGCATCTCCGGGTTCTTCCGCGATGCCTTCCCGCACGTCGTGTCCCTTTTGGACGATGCGGTGCAGCTCGTGGCGAACCTGGACGAGTCTGCGGAGCAGAACTTCGTGCGGGCGCACATGTTGCGGGATCTGGAAGAGCACGGCGACCAGCGCAGGGCGACGCTGCGGATCTTCGGCTCGAAGCCGGGTGCGTACGGCGCGGGCGTGCTGCCGTTGATCGACAGCCGCAACTGGCGCGACTCGTCGGACATCGCCGAGGTCTACGCGGTGTGGGGCGGCTACGCCTACGGTCGCGGCGTCGACGGTGTGGCGGCGCGCGAGGACATGGAGTCGGCGTACCGGCGGATCGCGGTGGCGGCCAAGAACATCGACACCCGTGAACACGACATCGCCGACTCGGACGACTACTTCCAGTACCACGGCGGCATGGTCACGATGGTGAAGGCGTTGACGGGCAAGGCACCCGCGGCCTACGTCGGTGACAGCACGCGTCCGGAAGCCGTCCGGACTCGTACTTTGACCGAAGAGACGTCGCGGATCTTCCGGGCGCGCGTGGTGAACCCGCGCTGGGTCGGGGCGATGCGGCAGCACGGCTACAAGGGCGCGTTCGAGCTGCAGGCGACGGTCGAGTACCTGTTCGGGTACGACGCGACGACCGGTGTGGTCGCGGACTGGATGTACGAGAAGCTGACCGAGACGTACGTGCTCGACCCGGAGACGCGGAAGTTCATGCAGGCGTCGAACCCCTGGGCGCTGCACGGCATCGCCGAACGCCTTCTGGAAGCAGCCGAGCGCAAGATGTGGGAGCACCCGGAACCGTCCACTTTGGACGCGCTCAGGGCAGCTTACCTGGAGACCGAAGGGGATCTGGAAGACGGCGCCTGACCGTCAGGCCTGATCCAGCTTCACGCAGCAGTGACCTGGTGACGGATCGAGGCTCGCGGTGTGACTGCGGGCCTCGATCCCGTCCAGGATTCCGCTGATCAGGCACAGGTTCATCCCGCACACCAACTGGGTGTGCTTCTGCGCGAGGCTGTGGAACGGGCAGTTGCCCAGCAGGATCGTCGTGTTCTCCTGCTGTGGCTCGAAACCGAGGTCCTCCAACGCCTGCACGACATCGCCGCCGGCTTCTCCCGCCAGGTCCTCGCCCCACTCGTAGGCGCGGCGGTTCAGGATCTCGCGCGCCGGTTCGCCCGTCGTCTCGGACTCCAGCAGCGCGTCCGTGAGCAGATGGCTCGCCGCCTCGTACCGCCGGTCCGGCAGTGACACCTCGATCTGCTGCTCGGACCGCAGGTAGAGCTTCGCCGGACGGCCGGCGCCGGGACCGGTTCGTCCCGACCGGCGCTCGTGGATCACGTCCAGCAGCCCCATCTCGACCAGCTTGTCGAGGTGGAAGGCCGCCGTCGTGCGCGGCAGCCCGATGGCCTCCGAGGCCTCGTCCTTGCTGATGGGCGCGGTTTGCCGCGCCACGTAGTCGTAGAGCTTGCGCCGGTTCGGCTCGTCGAGGGCCGCGACGGCGGCGACGTGGTCGGCCATCTCTAAAACCTACTCCAGTTGACGAAAATCGGCACCTGGTTCTAACGTTAACCGAAGTTGTCGTTAGAAGGAGGAGTCATGGCAGTCCTGACGCGCACGGATCCGACGACCCAGGCGTTCGTGCTCTTGCGGACGGTGTTCACGGTGGCGCCGATCCTGTTCGGGCTGGACAAGTTCTTCAACCTGCTCGTCGACTGGCCCGTCTACCTGGCGCCGTGGATCGACTCGATCGTGCCCGGCACGCCGCAGACCGCCATGTACATCGTCGGCGTGATCGAGATCGTGGCCGGCGTGCTCGTGGCGCTGCAGCCGAAGTGGGGCGGGCTCGTCGTCGCCGCGTGGCTGCTCGGAATCATCATCAACCTGGTGACCGGGCCCGGCTACTACGACATCGCGTTGCGCGACTTCGGGTTGCTGGTCGGTGCGCTCGCCCTGTCCCGGCTCGCGGTGCGCGCATGATCGACACCGAGGGGGCGCGGCAGGCGGTCGCCGACCTGTTGAAGGCACTGGGAAAGGACCCTTTCTCGGAGCACCTGGCCGACACCCCGCGGCGCGTCGCCGAGGCGTACGCCGAGCTCCTGACGCCCCGGTCGTTCAACCTCACGACGTTCCCGAACGACGAGGGCTACGACGAACTGGTGCTGGCGCGCGGGATTCCCGTGCAGTCGTTGTGCGAGCACCACATGCTGCCGTTCCACGGGGTGGCGCACGTCGGATACCTGCCGGGTGAACGCATTCTGGGCCTGTCGAAGCTCGCGCGGGTCGTGGAGAAGTTCGCGCGGGACCTGCAGGTGCAGGAACGGCTGACCAAACAGGTCGCGGACTGGCTGCAGGAACACCTGCAGCCCAAGGGAGTCGGCGTCGTGATCGAGGCCGAGCACATGTGCATGACGCTGAGAGGCGTGCGGGTCAACGGATCCCGCACCGTCACGTCCGCGCTGCAGGGCGTGCTGCGGAACAATCCCGCGTCACGTCAGGAGTTCTTCACGCTCGTGCACGCGTAACCTGCGACGCATGGGGAAGATTCACACTGGTGCCACGCTGACGCCGTCGTTTCGCGACTTCCTGCCGGCCTGGATCGCGAGGCAACCGTGGTATGAGGGAAGCGGTGTGCTGAGGCCTGCCGGGTTCTTCCGGTTCGAGGACCCGGCGGGTCAGGTCGGCGTGGAGACGCATCTGCTCCACGACGGCGAGGCGGTGTGGCAGGTGCCGCTGACCTACCGCCCCGCACCACTCGAAGAGGGTTCGCTCGTCACGACCGCCGAGCACAGCGTCCTCGGCACGCGGTGGATCTACGACGCCGTGACGGACCCGGTGTGGACTGCCGCGATCCTCGACCTCGTCGCCACCGGCGGGGTCTCGGATTCGGCCGCCCGCACCGGTTTCGGCCTGGCACAGGCACGTGGCGCGCTGATCCGTCCAGTGACGGGCCCGGTGACGATCGACCTCGACCGGCGGATCGTCCAGAATGGTCCACCTGAGGACGCGCTCGGCGTGGTCACCGGTTCCTGGCAGGACGGAGCGGGGCGGTTCGCGGTGGTCCGTCAGACCGGTCCGAAGACGTAGGTGCCGGCGGCTTCCGCGTCGTCGCCGGCCCAGAACTCGTACCACAGCTGGGAGAACTCCTCGCGCGACAGCCTGCCGTCGCCGTCGGAGTCCAGCGCGGCGAAGTCGGTGACGCCGTCGTGGCCCAGCCAGGCGGCGATCATCGTCTGGTACTCGGACTTCGAGATGTAGTCGTCGCGGTTCTCGTCGACGGCCGCGAACATCGCCTCGGCGGTGTCGATGACGGCTTCCGGGGTCTTGGGGAGCGCGTCCACAATGCTCAGGACGGCGTCGATGGTCACCTCGTCCTTGCCTGCGATGGCCTGCAGGGTCGCCCACCAGCCCATCATCACGCCGGACAGCAGTTCCTCGTCGCCGCCGCGCAGCGACACCCAACGTGCGGTGAGCGCACGGAAGTCGCTCTCGGTCAGGAAGCCGTCACTGTTCGCGTCCATCGCGCCGAACACCACGGTCACCTTGCGTCGCTGCAGGTCACTGGCCATGCGCAGCACGATAGGCCGAATGTTGCAACGGAAACTATCGGCCGAACGGGTCCGAACTAGTAGTGCTTTGTCAGGTCAGCAAGAACCTGGGGTGTCAGACGCTTCGATGGTCGCGTTCTCACGGCTC
>NZ_JYJG01000546.1 GCF_000955955.1 Lentzea aerocolonigenes | reverse complement strand
AAGCCAAGACGCCTCGGCTGCGCCATCGGGGCGCCTTGCCTGCGCGGTGTTGGGGGCTCAGCCCTCGTCGATCACGTCCGGGTCCAGGCCCAGGTAGTTCGCCACTTGTTCCACCAGGACGTCGTGCACCAGGTCGGCCAGGTCCGCGCCGTCCTTCGCGCGCGCTTCCAACGGGCGGCGGTAGAGCACGATTCGGGCTCGGTTGTCGGAGCCGGTCGGGAGCAGGCGGGCCAGCGGGACGTTGCCGTCCTCGACCACGCCGTCCTCGCCCTCGACCTGGACGTCCGGGACGTCGTCCACGGCCACGTCGAGTTGCGTGAGCTCGGTGCGCCAGCGGGCCTCGATGGGCTCCAGGGCCTCGATGACCAGGGCGTCGAAGCGTTCTGCTCGGGAGCGGGCCGCTGGGAGCGTGGCTGGATAAAGAGGGCCGCGCAGGCCTCGGCCGTGCCGGTCTCGGTTGCGCCGACGCGGCGAGTCCTGTCGACGTGAACCCCGTGCCATCACCACAACCGAGCAGCCTAGTTGCTGTGCCGAGCGAGCAAACACAGCGTGCCTCACACACAGGCTCGCGTGGACGCGCTATCGTCCCCGATCGTGCGGAGCGTGAGACGGTGCTCGCGAACCGGGTGTGCTAACCCGGCTGTCGCCACGCTCACCTACGCCTATGCGGACTCCACCGCAGTCGTCGGACCGCTCGCCACGTACTCCGAACCGCACAGCTACGACCTGTGCGAGGAGCACGCGTTGCGGCTCACGGCGCCGCGCGGGTGGGAGGTCGTCAGGCATCAGGGTGAGTTCGCGGCGCCCGAGCCCACTGTGGACGACCTGACGGCCCTGGCTGAGGCCGTGCGTGAGGCTGGGCGGGCTGATGTGAGCCCCAAGGTGCCGGATGTGCCGTTGGGCACTCAGAGGCGCGGCCACCTGCGGGTATTGCCTGATCCGCACGAGGACTGAGCGACCACACGCATCACTAATCCTCTCGCCGGTAGGCTGCCGGGCAGTAGCCGTCAAGAGCGAGTTTCGGGAGTGTGCGGCGTGCGTGACCTGTCCGGCATCGTCAAGGCGTACGACATCCGCGGGGTGGTCGGCGAGCAGCTGGACGCCGGCCTGGTCCGCGACTTCGGCGCCGCCTTCGCGCGCCTGGTCGGTGGACCCACCATCGTGATCGGGCACGACATGCGCGACTCGTCGCCCGAGCTGAGCAGGGCGTTCGCCGAGGGGGCCCAGGCGCAGGGCGTCAACGTCATCAGCATCGGCCTGGCCAGCACGGACATGCTGTACTTCGCGTCCGGCAAGCTGGACCTGCCCGGTGCCATGTTCACCGCGAGCCACAACCCCGCGCAGTACAACGGCATCAAGCTCTGCCGCGCGGGCGCGTCGCCGGTCGGTCAGGACACCGGTCTCGGGCAGATCCGGCAGGACGCCGAGAACCAGGTCCCCGACGCCGAGGGTGTCGCTAAGGGCACGTTCGAAGAGCGCAACATGCTCGCGGACTACGCGGCGTACCTGAACCAGCTGGTCGACCTGAAGAGCATCCGTCCACTGAAGATCGTCGTGGACGCGGGCAACGGCATGGGCGGCTACACGGTGCCGCAGGTCTTCGAGGGCCTGCCCATCGAGGTCGTCCCCATGTACTTCGAGCTCGACGGCAGCTTCCCGAACCACGAGGCGAACCCGCTCGACCCCAAGAACATCGTCGACCTGCAGGCCCGCACGAAGGCCGAGGGTGCGGACGCCGGTGTCGCGTTCGACGGCGACGCGGACCGTTGCTTCGTCGTGGACGAGAACGGCGACCCGGTCAGCCCGTCCGCGATCACGGCGCTGGTCGCGGTGCGCGAGCTCGCCAAGGACCCCGGCGGCACGATCATCCACAACCTGATCACCTCGCACGCGGTGCCGGAGATCGTCAAGGAGCACGGCGGCAAGCCCGTGCGCACGCGCGTCGGCCACTCGTTCATCAAGGAGGAGATGGCCAAGACCGGCGCCATCTTCGGCGGCGAGCACTCGGCGCACTACTACTTCCGCGACTTCTGGCGTGCCGACACCGGCATGCTGGCCGCGCTGCACGTGCTGGCCGCGCTTGGTGAGCAGGACGGTCCGCTGTCGAAGCTGACCGAGGTCTACAACCGTTACGCCGCCTCCGGTGAGATCAACTCCACGGTGGCCGACCAGGCCGGCCGCATCGCCGCGATCAAGGACGCGTACGGATCGAAGGACGGCGTCACGATCGACGAGCTGGACGGTCTCACCGTTCAGCTGGCGGACGGGTCCTGGTTCAACCTGCGGGCCTCGAACACCGAGCCGCTGCTGCGCCTGAACGTCGAAGCCGCCACCCCCGAGGCCGTCGTCGCGCTGAGCGACGAGGTCCTCGCGATCGTGCGGGCCTGAGGAGAACAACGTGGCCGTCAAGCTCGAAGAGCAGTTGCTGGAGATCCTCGCCTGCCCGTGCCCCGAGCACGCGCCGCTGCAGCTCGGGACCGTTGAAGACCCGGAAGCGGACTTCCTCACGTGCACCGCGTGCGGCCGTTCGTTCCCGGTGCGCGACGGCATCCCGGTACTGCTGCTGGACGAGGCGGTCGAGCCGCCCACGGCTGAGTGATCCGGTGCTCGACGACACGCTGCTCGACGACCCGAGCCGCCTCGCCGACGCCGACACCGGTGGCTGGCTGCGGGCCGCCGCGCGAGCTGGGGCACAGGTCCGTTCCACCGCCGAGGCCGCGGCCGAGGCGGGGGTGGAGCGGATCTTCTCCGAACGTCCGCGCGCGGTCGTGCTGGTCACCAGACCCGGCCACGCGGTCACGGTGGCAGGCGTCGTCATGGCGTTGCTCGGCCCCGGCTGCTCGGTTCCGGTCGTGGTCGCCGACGAGGTGCCGCCGTGGGTGGGCGCTCTCGACGTGGTGCTCGCGCACACCGAGGACCCCGGTGACCGGGTGCTGGCCGAGTCGATCGACCGCGCTTCCCGCCGTGGCGCGCGGACTCTGCTGACGGCGCCGGACTCCGGTCCGGTCGCTGCCGCCGCCGCGGGCCAGGCCGTACTGCTGTCCCCGCGCGTCGACGTACCGCCCGGCTTCAGCTTCCACCGCGCGCTCGCCGCGTGGCTCGTGGTGCTGAACTCGCTCGGGCTCTTGAAGGTCGACGTGGGGCTGGTCGCGGACGAGCTCGACCGCGAGGCCGAGCGCGACCACCCGATGCACGAGTCGTTCGTGAACCCGGCGAAGTCGCTGGCGTTGCGCGTCGCCGACCGCACGCCGCTGCTGTGGGGCCTCGACGAGGTCGCCACGTCGGTGGGCGGCCACGGGGCCGGCGTGCTCGCCGCGTTCGCCGGGGTAGCCTGCGACGTCGCCGGGTATCCGCAGGCACTGACCCGCCCGGTGCTGCACCGCCGCGCGGTGCAGGGGACTTCCGGTGCAGATCTCTTCGCCGACCCGGACGACGAGCCGGGCAGCGGGCTCGTGCGCGTGCTGTTGCTGGCCGTGCGCCAGGGCCCGGTGGCCGATGCTGTGCGGCACGCCGCCGAGGACGCTCTGCCGGGAGCCGACGTCCTGGAACCGGCCGTCGAAGTGGCGGGAGGCGACGCGGTCAGCGCCGCGCTGCTCGCGCTCCGCTTCGAACTGGCCGCGCTGTACCTCGGGCTCGCCGCCGGAACTCTCGGTGGCAACCCGTACTGATTTGGGAGCTGACTTAGAAGTGGACCTGCTGCACAACGCGGTAAGGCCGTACGCGTGGGGCTCGCGCACGGCCATCGCCGAGCTGCTCGGGAAGGAGGTGCCCGCACCCCATCCCGAGGCAGAGCTGTGGATGGGCGCCCATCCCGGCGACCCGTCCCGCGTGACCGGCGCGGACGGCGTGGAGCGCTCGTTGCTCGAGCTGCTGTCGGCAGACCCCGACGGCCAGCTGGGCACGCGCGTTTCCGAGCGGTGGGGCAGCAGGCTTCCGTTCCTGCTCAAGGTGCTCGCCGCCGAGGAAGCCTTGAGCCTGCAGGCACATCCGTCCGCAGCCCAGGCGGCGGAGGGTTTCGCCGCCGAGGAACGCGCCCTTGTGCCGCGCGACGCCGCGGTCCGCAACTACAAGGACCCGGCCGCCAAGCCCGAACTGATCTGCGCGTTGACCGAGTTCCACGCGCTGGCGGGTTTCCGCGAGCCGTCGCGGACCGTCAAGTTGCTGCGCACCCTGGACGCGCCCGCGCTCTCGCCGTACACCGAGATGCTGGTCGCGCAGCCGGACTCGTCCGGCCTGCGCGCGTTGTTCACGATGCTGATCACGCTGCCGCAGACCTCGCTGTCGTCGTTGCTCCCGCAGGTTCTCGACGCGTGCGTGCTGCACGTCAAGGAGCACGGCGAGTTCGACCTGGAATGCCGCACGGTCCTGGAGCTCGGCGAGTCCTACCCCGGCGACGCGGGCGTTTTGGCGGCGTTGCTGCTGAACCGCATCGTGCTGCAGCCCGGCGAGGCCATTCACCTGCCCGCCGGCAACCTGCACGCGTACCTGCGCGGCACCGGCATCGAGATCCTGGCGAACTCGGACAACGTCCTGCGCTGCGGCCTCACGCCGAAGCACGTCGACGTGCCGGAGCTGTTGCGCGTGCTGGACTTCACGTGCGGCGACATGCCGGTGTCGACCGGTGAGGAAGTCGCGCCGGGTGTCCGCGTGTACCGCACGCCGGCGCCGGAGTTCGAGCTGTCGCGGCTGGACCTCACCGGCGAGGCGCGGATCAACCACGAGGGCCCGCAGATCCTCATCTGCACGTCCGGTGCCGCGGTGCTGACGAACGCTCGCGGCGACGAGGTTCGCCTGGCGCGTGGCGAGTCCGTGTGGCTGCCCGCGTCGGACCCTGCCGTGATCGTCCGGCCGGATGGTGTTGAATCCGCTCAACTTTTCCGCGCCACGGCCGGGAACGACTAAGGTTCACGACCGGACAAACCGGACGGTTCAGCGAGGAGACAGGCGTGTCAGCAGGGGGCGGGACCAAGGCCATCATCGCGGCGTTGGCGGCGAACGCGGGTATCGCGGTGGCCAAGTTCATCGGCTTCGCGATCACCGGGTCGTCATCGATGCTCGCCGAGGCGGTGCACTCGGTCGCGGACACCTCCAACCAGGGCCTGCTGCTGCTCGGCCAGAAGACGGCCCAGCGCGAGGCCACCAGGCTGCACCCGTTCGGCTACGGCCGGGACCGGTACTTCTGGTCGTTCGTGGTCGCCCTGATGCTGTTCAGCCTCGGCTCGGTCTTCGCGCTCTACGAGGGCATCCACAAGCTGCACGAACCGGCGGCGCTGGACAGCCCGCTCGTCGCGGTGCTGATCCTCGTCGTGGCGATCGGCCTCGAGACCTACAGCTTCGTCACCGCCATCAGCGAGTCGAAGAAGATCAAGGGCGACGTCAGCTGGTGGGGCTTCATCCGCCAGTCCCGCACGCCTGAGCTGCCGGTGGTGCTGCTGGAGGACGCCGGCGCCCTGCTCGGTCTGGTGCTGGCCCTGCTGGGTGTCGGCCTCACGACGCTGACCGGCGACCCGGTGTTCGACGCGCTCGGCACCATCGCCATCGGCGTGCTGCTGGGCATCATCGCGGTCATCCTGATCATCGAGATGAAGTCGCTGCTGATCGGCGAGGGCGCCTCGGACGCCGACCTCGACATCATCTGCGAGGAGCTCGCGGCCGGGAAGGTGCAGCGCGTCATCCACATCAAGACGCAGTACATCGGCCCGGAGGAACTGCTCGTCGCCGCCAAGATCGCTCTGGAACCGCGACTCCCCCTGGACGAGGTGGCCCAGGCGATCAACGACGCCGAGCAGCGCGTGCGCAACAGGGTCCCGCACGCCCGCCTCATCTACCTGGAGCCCGACCTCGACCGGTCGACGGTCACCAGCTCCTGAGGGGATTCCCCCGAAAGGAAGTTGTAGGAGTTCCACATGCTGGATACCTCTAGGGTGGGCCGAACAGGTCCATCAAGGAGGTATGCACCGTGCCGGGGAACGGGTTGTGGCGCACCAAGTCCATCGAGCAGTCGATCGCTGACACCGACGAGCCGGACACCAAGCTCCGCAAGGACCTGAGCGCGTGGGACCTCACGGTCTTCGGCGTCGCGGTCGTCATCGGTGCCGGCATCTTCACCCTCACCGCGAGCGCCGCGGGCAACATCGCGGGCCCGTCGGTCTCACTGAGCTTCGTGCTGGCGGCGATCGCGTGTGCGCTCGCCGCGCTCTGCTACGCCGAGTTCGCGTCCACGGTGCCAGTGGCGGGCTCCGCGTACACGTTCTCCTACGCGACGTTCGGCGAGTTCGCGGCCTGGATCATCGGCTGGGACCTGGTGCTGGAGTTCGCGGTCGGGTCGGCTGCGGTGGCCAAGGGCTGGTCCGCGTACCTGCAGACGACGCTCGGGCTCATGGGCATCGACGTGAAGACCGAGGTCGGTGACGGCTTCAAGTTCGACTGGGGCGCGGTGCTGCTCGTCGCGGTGCTGACGGTCCTGCTGGTCGTGGGCACGAAGCTGAGCTCGCGGGTCAGCGCGGTCATCACGGCGATCAAGGTCGCGGTGGTGCTGCTGGTGATCGTGCTCGGCATCGGCTACATCAAGGCCGAGAACTACCAGCCGTTCATCCCGCCGGCCGCTGAAGGCGGTCCGGCCGCGCACACCGGCATCGAGCAGTCGCTGTTCTCGCTGATCACCGGCTACTCGGGCAGCACGTACGGCGTGCTCGGCATGCTGGCGGCGGCGTCGATCGTCTTCTTCGCGTTCATCGGCTTCGACGTCGTGGCGACCACGGCGGAGGAGACCAAGAACCCGCAGAAGGCCGTGCCGCGGGGCATCCTCGGGTCGCTGGCGATCGTCACCGTGCTGTACGTCGCCGTGACGCTGGTGATCACCGGCATGGTGCCGTACACGAAGCTCGCGACGCAGCCGGACGGCACGCGCGCGACGCTCGCCAGTGCGTTCTCGGACAACGGGGTCGACTGGGCGGCGACGGTGATCTCGGTCGGCGCGCTCGCCGGTCTCACCACGGTCGTCATGGTGCTCATGCTCGGCCAGAGCCGGGTGCTGTTCGCGATGTCGCGTGACGGTCTGCTGCCGCGCAAGCTGGCGAAGACCGGCAGCCACGGCACGCCGACGCGGATCACGATCATCATCGGTGTGCTGGTCTCGATCGCGGCCGGCTTCTTCCCGGCCGGCAAGCTCGAAGAGATGGTGAACGTCGGCACGCTGTTCGCGTTCATCCTGGTCTCGGCGGGTGTGCTGGTGCTGCGCAAGACGCGGCCTGACCTGGACCGCGGGTTCCGCGTTCCGCTCGTGCCGCTGGTGCCGATCCTCGCGATCCTCGCCTGCCTGTGGCTGATGCTGAACCTGACCGCGCTCACCTGGGTCCGGTTCATCATCTGGATGGCGATCGGTGTCGTCGTCTACTTCGCTTACAGCCGCCGCAACTCGGTGCTCGCCAAGAGGGGCTCCGCGCCGGTCCAGTCGGAACCGGTCATCAAGCACGGCGAAGAACCAGGGGTCTAGACATCGGATCTCTCTTCCTCCAAGCTCATGGTGCCGCCATGAGCTTGGAGGAGGAGTCCGATGCTCCACGCGCTGGTCGCAGCGCTGCTGGCGGTGCTGCCTTTGGCTGGTCCCGGCCCGAATCACGCGGTGGACGACCCGTTCACGTCGCCCCGCACGCAGTGGTTCCAGGACGCCCGCTTCGGCATGTTCATCCACTTCGGCGGCTACTCGCAGTTGGAAGGCGAGTACAAGAGGTCCGATGGATCCGTCTGCCAGGACGCCGAGTGGATCATGAACAAGTGCAAGGTCCCGACCGCCGACTACGAGCGGCTGGTGAAGTCCTTCAACCCGGCCCAGTTCTCCGCGAAGGCCGTCGTCGACACGGCGAAAGCGGCGGGGCAGAAGTACATCGTCATCACGTCGAAGCATCACGACGGCTACGCGATGTGGCCCACGAAGGTCAACAAGTGGAACCTGCGCGACCACTCGGCGTTCGACAAGAAGCGCGACATCCTCGCCGAGCTCAAGGCCGAGGCCGACCGCCAGGGCATCAAGTTCGGTCTCTACTACTCGACCTGGGACTGGCACGACCCGGACGCGCGGTCGTCGCAGAACTTCGCGCGCTACAAGGCCCGCATGCGCGCCCAGCTGGTTGAACTGATCGACAACTACGACCCGGCGCTGCTGTGGTTCGACGGCGACTGGGACACGGACAACCCGCCGAACCCGTGGACCAAGCAGGACGGCGCGGATCTGGAGACGTTCCTCAAGGCCAAGGATCCGGACCTGCTGATCAACAACCGGATCTCCAAGCGCGCGCCGGGAGTCAAGGAACGCCGTGTCGTCGACGGCGACTTCGGCACCCCGGAGCAGACCTTCCCCTCCGCGCCGATCGACGGCCAGCTCTGGGAGTCCTGCATGACGATCCCGTCGAAGTGGGGATTCGCCAAGTGGGACAAGAACTTCAAGAGCGCCACGACGTTGACCCGCAACCTCGTCGACATCGCCTCGCGCAGCGGCAACTACCTGCTCAACGTCGGCCCGGACAAGCTCGGCCGCATCCCCGCACCCGAGTCGGACCGCTTGCGCGCCATAGGTTCCTGGCTCGTGCAGCACGGTGACGCGGTCTACGGCGCTCAGGCCGCCCAGTGGGTCGAGGACCCGTCCTGGGGTGCGGTGTCGCGCAAGGGGGACAAGTTGTACCTGTCCGTCTACGACTGGTCGAACTCCTTGCACCTCAAGGTTCTCGAACAGTTCGACGTGGTCTCCGCACGCGTTCTCGGCAGCCCGCAGTCCGTCACCGTCACGAAGGCGGGCGACGGTTACGACGTGAAACCCAATGGGGCCAAGACGAACGACGTCGCCACGGTGATCGAGCTGACTGTCCGCGGCGAGCAAGCAGCCCCCGTCGGCACCGGGAACGGCCTGCGCGCCCAGTACTTCCCGTCGAACAACTGGACCGGCACGCCCACCACGGGCACCGACAAGTCGTTGAACTTCGCCTGGCGCTTCGACGGCGGCGACAACTTCTCCGCGCGCTGGACCGGGTTCGTGCAGCCGAGGTTCAGCGACACCTACACGTTCCTCGCGGTGTCCGACGAGATCGCGAAGGTGTGGATCGACGGCAAGCTCGTGATCGACGCCTCCGCGCCTCACCAGGCCCGCATCGACAAGGGCACGATCGCCTTGCAGGCCGGGAGGAAGTACTCCATCAAGGTCGACTACGCGGAGCAGACCGGCGAGGCCCACCTCAAGCTCCTGTGGACTTCCCCGAACCAAAACCAGCAGGTTGTCCCGGTCTCGCAGCTCTACACCAACTAATCTGCCCAACCATGGGTAACGCGCGGTGGCTCTCCGAGGAGGAGGGCAGCGCCTGGCACCACTTCGTCCAGGCGTACCACCTCCTCGAGAGGCAGATCGAACAGCAGTTGCAGCGCGATGCGGGCCTCTCGCACGCGCAGTACAACGTGCTGGTCGTGCTGTCCGAACAGCCGGGCAACCGCCTGCGCATGACCGAGCTCGCACGCCGCGTCGTGGTGTCGAAGAGCTCGCTGACCTACCAGATCGGCAAGCTGGAGAAGTCGGGACTCGTGCGGCGCGAACCGCACGAGTCCGACGAGCGCGGCATCCTCGCCGTGCTCACCGACGCGGGCAGGGCCCTGCTCGACTCCGCCGCGCCCGGCCACGTCGAGACGGTCCGCGCGTACTTGATCGACCTGTTCACGCCGGAGCAGCTCGCCCAGCTCGGCGGCTTCATGCAGGTCGTGCACGAGAAGGCGGACGACTAGACGGTTGATTCCAAGGGTCCGCAGCCACGGA
>NZ_JYJG01000545.1 GCF_000955955.1 Lentzea aerocolonigenes | reverse complement strand
AGGTTCTGCACACGGCATGGCGGCGGCACGAGCGCTGACGTTGAGACGTCAGCCGCCCAGGCCGCGCACCACCGCGTACAGGTCGAGCACCCAGCACAGCAACGGCACCAACGCCAGCACCAGCACGATCTCGCCCAGCTCCGCGTACCGTCCGAGGTAGGGGCTGGGCGTGCTGGTGCTGTGCCGCAACCCGAGCAGCACCACCACGAACACCATCCCGAGCAGCACCGGCCCCGCCACCAGCACGGGTGCAGCCAACGCGAGGCACGCCATCCCGGTGACCCCAGCGCCCAGCAACGCCATCCGCTGCCGCACCACCGGGTAAAGCCTGGCGCGCAACAGGAATCCCACCGCCAGCACTGCGACGAACACCGCTCCCGACAGCGTTCCGCTTGCCACCAAAAGGAACTGGCTCACGGCAGCGACCACAGCCACCGCCCCTACCAGCCCGGTCAGCACCGCGTCCGCACGCAGCACGGCCGCGTAGACCGCACCGCGCGGCGGCTGTGGCGTGTCGCGCATCAGCTCCGCTGTCCCGAGCGGCAACACCGGCATCGGCACCCGCCCCAGCCGCACCGACAGCGGAACGAGCATGGGGAGAAGGCGAGCCCGGCCGCCGCGACCACCGCCGCCGCGCCAACAGAACCCAGCGCGGAAAACGTCGCGAGCCATGCCCCGAGAGCGCCGAACAGCCCGGCCGCCGCGGCACCGGCGAACACCGCCGCCCGGTCGACCACCCCGAGCAGCCCGACCACCCCGGCGAGCAACAGTGCGGCACACGCCAAGAGCAGGTTCGGCGTCCCGAGCAGCAACCCACCGCCCACGAACGCGAACGGCAGCGCCACCGCGCCCAGCACCGCTCCGGCGCCGCCGTCACCACCGGCCCGCGCGAGCAGCACGGCCGCCACGGCCAGCAGTCCGGCCGCCGCCAGCACCCACGGCCCGATCCCGGCGCGCAGCAAGGAAACCAGGCACAGCAGCCCGGCCACCGCACCGCACGTGAGACTCGCGAACCGCGTGTGCTTCGGCGCCCACACGCTGCCGGTGCGGCCCGCCCCGGTGGCGATGGCGTCCACCACGTCGTCGTACTCGAGCTCGGGCCACTCCGCGCCGGCGGTCGTCAGGTGCAGCACCT
The DNA here is from genome assembly GCF_000955955.1 of Lentzea aerocolonigenes. GTDB lineage: Bacteria > Actinomycetota > Actinomycetes > Mycobacteriales > Pseudonocardiaceae > Lentzea > Lentzea aerocolonigenes_A. The sequence continues at coordinate 8,930 of NZ_JYJG01000545.1, read as the reverse complement.
CGCCGTCGCGGACCCGTTGTGCCCCCAGCGACTTCCCGGTTTCCAGCGCCGTGCCGTCCGCCCGGCGCAGCACCCACCCGCCGTCGCGGATCCCGTCGTCGGCCAGGTGCTCCCCGGCGTGGCGCAACACGGCGGGCAGCAGCTCGGCCAGCGGTGAGCGTTCCGGCAGGGCCAGGTCGACCCGGCGGTTCGGTGCCACGACGGTCAGTCGGGCCAGACCGGTGGTGTTCATGTCGTTCTCCAAGGACGAGAGACTTCGGCAGCCTCTACCTTGGGCCGAATCGACTGGTCAGACGTGGTGACGGCCGGTTCCGGTCAGATTTTGCACCTGGCGTCGCGTACCGCTTTCGGCGCGCTCTCGTAGACGCGCGTGCCGTCGGTGCCCTGCACCGAGAAGCAGTACTTGCGGGTCGGGTCCACCGGCACCTGCATCGTGCGGTTCTGGTAGGCGTGCACGGTCTTCGCCTGCTCGCCGTCCTCGGCGACGATCACCGCGAACTCCAGCCGTTCCGGGCTGGTCCAGGACAGTTCGACAGAAGTGACGTTGTCGACCGGGTCGGCCAGCTCCAGCAGCACCGACTTGGACGTCTTCGAAGACGGTGGCGGCGCGACCGTCGAGCCGGCCGTCGTGTTGAGCACCTGCGGATCGCTGCGCAGCAGGAAAACCCCGAGCCCCACCACGACGAGCAACCCGGCCACGCCACCGAGCACGGGCCACGCCGGATGCCGCCGCGCCGCCCTGCCGGGCGCGGACACGAACACCGGCGCACCGCTGGGCACCGGCTGCCGCAGCGGAGTCTCGTCGTCGAAGTCCGCGAAGTCGTCGAAGTCGTGCGCGGTGACCTGACCCTGTCCCGGCAGCCTGGCGGCGAGCCGTTCCAGCCATCCCGCGACGTCGCCCATGCTGCCGGGACGGATCGCGGGATTCTTGGCGAGCAACGCCTTCACGAGCTCGGCGACCTCGTCGGGAAGATCGCTCCGGTCCGGCCGTGGCACCGGCGAACCGAGGATGCGCAGCTTGCGGTCGTCCGGGTGCTCACCGAGCCGCGCCGGGTGCGGCGACAACCCGGTCAACGCGAGGTAGAGCACCGCACCGAGCCCGTAGAGGTCGGCGCGCTCGTCCACCGCGCCGTGCTCCAGCACCTCCGGCGCGAGGAAGTCGACGCCTTCACCCTGGTCGTGCGGGAACGCCCGCCGCAGCGTGAGACCGAAGTCGGCGAGCACCGGGTCACCCGACGGCCGGAACAGCACATTGCCCGGCGTGACGCCACCATGCACGATGCCCAGCTCGTGCGCTGCCGCGAGGGCACCGGCGAGCGTCTTGCCGATCGTGAGCACCTCGGCGATCGACAGCGGCCCTTCCTGCTCCACCAGATCCGCCAGCGACTGCGTGCACAGCTCCATCCGCAGCGCCGTGTGCTCACCCAGCTCCGTCAGCCCGTCCGCGACGAGCACGGCCGCCCGCTCCCGCAACGGCGCGAGGCGCGCGAGCTCCCGCTCGACCTCGGCCCGCGTGCGGCGCGGCAGCTTGGCGCGGAACACCTTGAGCGCGACGGCTTCCCCCGTGCCCGCGAGGATGCCCGCGTAGACGGTCGCCGCCGGCCCGGTACCGCGCGGTACCAGGTCGCTGAAGCCGTGATCAGTTCCCATCGCGGGCTCCATCGTAGTGGCCGCGCTCAGGGGGTGATCACCGCGGCGTACCCCGCTCGCACATCACCCTCGGACGGGCTCACGTACCTGTTCGCGGGCGCGTCGCCGAAGATGTAGAACGAGCTCGGGCAGCTCGTACCGCTGATCTCCACCCTGGTGTCCGCCACGAGCTTGCCGGTCCGCAGTTCGTAGGCCTTGACCGGGATGGCGATCTTGCGGAACGTCACGCTGCTGACCCGGCCCGTGCGGTCGGACCGGTACGGGCAGGTCTGCGTCGGCGCCCCGAACGTGGTCTGCTCCGTGCACAGCACCAGCACGGCCTCGCCGATCTCGCCGGTGAGCCAGTCACCGGGCAGCCTGTCCAGGTGCTCCCGGTTGCCGAAGACCACCGCCCGGTTGACCGCACCCCGCCGGAACTCCGGCGCACCGCTGTAGGCGGCAGGCTGGGCGCAGTAAGCGCCGTGCAGGTTGCGGACGTGTGCCAGCTCGGCCGCGAGCCTGGCCTTCGTGGCACCCTCCCGCGCCTTGCCGGTCAGTTCGTGGCCGGGGTACTCGTCGAGCAGCTGCTGGTACCGCTGCTGGGCGTTCTTGAAGTGCTCGCGCGCCATCTCTTCGTCGGCACACCCGACAAGTGCCGGAGGCGCGACCCGCGACACCACGTTCGCCGCCCGGTCTAGCTCGTTGCCGGTGGACTTGCGGGCCTTCAGCCAGTCAGTGAGCCCGCTGGTGCGGCAGTTGTCGTCGGTGGGCAGACGATTGACGAACCGGTCGAGCGCTGTCTTGACCATCTGCTCGTGGCCGGGCAGCTCCGTCAGCACCGCGTCGAGGCCGCGGAAGCCACTCGCCAGCGCGTCCGTGGTGCCCTTGGCCCACGCGTCGTCGAGCTTGCCCGACGCCTGCCGGATCTGCCGGCACGCGTCGACGGTCCGGTCGGTGCGCCCGGTCATCGGCGCATCGATCACCCGGTGCCCGAACCACACCTTCCCGAGCTCGGTCTCCGCCCGCGCGCAGTCACCCTGCTGCCGGGCTTCGTCGACGTTCCCTTCGAGCCGCACGGCGTCGAACCGCACCAGCCCGACGACGAGCAGCACCGGAACCGTGACCGCGAACGCGATCCGCCGCTGCCTTCTTGCCACCTCACCGGCTTTCCCGCCGCCGAGGTACCAGCCGTGCCAGATCATGGCCGCCCACCACGCCAGCACCGCCACCTCGAACCACACCGACGGCACGGCGACAACGAAGGTCACGAGCACGATGGTCACGAGCAGGGTCAAGAAGGCCACCAGCCGCCGCCCGAGCAACAGGTACCCGATGCTGAGCAGGGACGCGTTGCCGACGGCTGCCGCCACCGCGTCACGGGACCTGACCACCGGCGCGGGCACGAAGGTCGGCGGGTTCGGCGACCAAGTCCGCTTCGGGCAGGACGACGACCTGCGGATCCTCGACCCACAGGTTCTCTGGTGACATCGGCTGATCCATGGCGGCCCTCCCTCGCGGACACGACCATGGTTTCGCCCGGCCGGACCCGTGATCCACACCGTGACCGGTTGCTGCCACCGCCCGCGAGGAAGCTTTGCGTTTGCGCCCAACCCTCCCGCCCACCACAGTGCACGTCACGAATGAGGTGCTGCGGCACAGGATCGACACGACGATCGCCCACTACGACATCAACGGCAACGGGGTCATCGAGCCAGCGGACCTCTACGCCCTCGCGTCCATTTTGGAGCGATCGCCAAGCGCGCCCGTTATCGCTGCTGAATACGCCAGATCACCCGGAGGGTATGTGCTGTTGCCGCTTGCGCGGCCAGCCCAATCCAAGGCGAGGACCAAGATCGAAGCAGTCGGGAACGTCTTCCTCGGCCTCAACGACGCGGGAGGCCGTGTCAGGCGAACACCTGACAAAAGAGGGCGGCCGGGCGGTTTAACGTCATCCTCGTAAACGGACTGGAGGTTCCAGGACGAAGGGGGTCTGATCGTGACCACCCCTGTGGTGGTCACGATCAGAGGATTTGTGCGAGCTGCGCGCCTTTTCCTTGGGGTCACTGTCCACCGGTTACAGAGTTGGGGTTGCACATGTCCAGAATCGGGCGATTTCTCGCCTCGTCCATGACGACCGCCGTGGTGGCAGGAACGGCAATGGCCGGCCTGCTCGTCGCGCCCGCCCAGGCCGCGGGGACGACCGCGTCGGACCCGGCCGCCACCGCTTCCTCCAGCGGCGGGGACTGCAAGGAGAAGAAGACGGTCGGAAACGCGAGGAACAGGGGAGACATCTTCCACTCCCACGCCAAGACCGCCGACTGGGACCATGATCACGTCGGCATGTACTACACGACGAAGACGATCGTGGAGGCGCCTGGCGTGGGCTCCAAGAGCAAGTCCGTCACGGCGTCCACGCTCAAGAAGTGTGGCCCCATCGTCAAGATGTACGTCAAGGCCAAGCAGTCCAGCCGCGACAAGGCAGCCGACTACGCCTACAAGCATTTCCGCGGCAAGTCGTACGATCTGAACTTCGCGGGGAACAAGGCCAGCAACACCGATTATCTGAATTGCTCCGAGCTGGTGTGGAAGGCCTACAAGTACGCCGTGGACATCGAACTGGACAAGAACGGCGGACCAGGCGTCTACCCCGACGACATCCGGGACGACGGTAGCACCGTGACTTACCAGACCATCAGGTAACGGCATCCAGTGGGCGGTGCGGCCTGCCGAGTGCAGGTCGTATCGTCCGCCGTTGGAAAGGACTCGTCTCGGTGCACCTGCTCCGACTCATCGCGCTTGCCGCCGGCGCAGTTCTGGCCGTGGCGGCCTGCACTTCGCCGGACGGCGGAGCCGCGGTTGACATCGTCAACCCCGAGGTGGCGACGCTCGGCGAAACCGTCGTCGCGTTCTACCTCAGCCCGGACACCTCCGTCGAGAACCAGACGACAGAGCGGCCGGCCTATCTGGTCCTGGTGCGGGCGGACGGCAGTAAACGGCTGATCGAGACCAGGGGCATGACTGAGCCGCACATCGCGTGGTCGGGCGCCGGGCTGTTCTTCAGCGACGACACACGCGACTACATCCTCGGCAAGGACGGTCTGGCCCGCTTCGAGAACAAGAAGGAAGGGCATCAGCACTCAGCCTTCGCGCTGCCTGACGACAAGGGTTTCGTCGCGGTCTACAACGAAGGCTTCTCCCAGTCGGGCTACACCAACCAGGTAGCCGTCACCACCTCGACCGGTTCCCAGCTCCACCGGGTCGAAGGCAACTACTTCATGAACGCGCTGTGCGACGGTGTCCTCAACGGCATCGCCACGGACGTGGGAGCTCATCTCGCGGATTCGGCCGAGACTCCCGGCATGCGCTCGAAGGTCGATCCCGGTGCACAGCCGGAACTGCTTTCCCAGCTCTACCCGGCAACCGGAGGACGCGAAAAGGTCCTCGCCTGGCGAGGAGTCTTCGACGCGGGAGACCACAACCGTCACGTGCCGTGCCACGACGGTGTCATCACGTTCCTCTCCGACTACGCCGACGCCGACGGCAAGCCCCACATGACCATCGTGTCGTGGAACACCGGCAACGGCGAGTACACCGAACAGCCCCTCGCCGACGTCCGGGGACGCCCCATCGCCCAGGAACTGATCGACCCCGAGACGTTCTCCCAGAAGTCCTACGACGCACGGGCGGTCCGAGGTGGTCACCTCGAATGGCTCGCCGCCGATGGCAGGATCATGAGCACCGAAATCAGCTCCGGGCTCACCAAGCCGCGGTTCGACACGAGCTTCGTCTCGGGCAGCAATTCCTCCAGCCAGGCGATTTTCACGGACCGGTCGATACACCTGATCCAGGAGACGTTCGACGGAAAGACCCCCATCAGGATCAAGAAGTTCGACCGCGCCACCGGAGACCTGGTGACCGAGATCGCCGTGCCCGGGTTGGCGAAACAGCTCGGCATCGAGCTCAACGTGCGAGGCGCGGCCGTTCCGCCCACCGCCTGACCGCCCGGCCGGCGTGCCGGGCAACGCCTCACCGCACGGTCTCGTTCAGCTCGGCCAGCGTGATGACGCCGTCGTCCAGTGCTCGGGTGATGAGCTCGCTCTTGGTGCCCGCGGCACGTCCGACGCTCGCGTACTTCACCCGAACCCTGGCGATGTAGGTGTCGACGGTCTTCGCGGTGATGTGGAGCTTCGCGGCGACGAGTTCTTTGGAGGAGGAGGCGAACCACGCCCGCAACACCTCGGTCTCGCGCGGCGACAGGCGCGGCCGGTCCGGGGTGTCGTCCGCGGCGAGCGCGCCGGACAGCGACGGTGCGGTGTAGCCACGGCCCTCGGCGGCGGCCCTGACCGCGGGGACGAGGTGCTCAGGGCCTTCGCGCTTGGTCAGATACGCCAACGCGCCGAGGTCGATGCACTTGATCGCCGTGGCGTTGTCGGCGTGTTGCGAGTACACGACCACGCGCCGTCCGCTGTCGACGAGCCTGCGCAGCTCACCGAAGTCCGGTTTGCCCGGCACCAGTTCCAGGTCGAAGATCACCACGTCGGCGTCGGCGCCCTGGCCGGTCCACACGCTGGCGAGGCGGTCGCCCGCGTCGAGCAGACCGATCGGCGGATCGGCCTGCTCGCACCAGTAACGCACGCCCGCCGCGATCGCCGCGTGGTCGTCCACTATCACGGCCGTGATCAACTCGGTTGCCACTGGGCCTCCATCCACACCGTTCCGCCGCTGCCGAAAATTTCAATCCGCACGTCCGGTGTGGCCGGCGACGGCACCGCGTGTTCGGCGCAGTCCGCGACCACGCTGACCGACACCGCATCGGCGCTGCCGACCACGGTGACCCGCGCCCACGAGCCCGCCGTCGCGAGCGCGGTGAGCGCGGCGTCGGTCAGGTCCCGCCGGACGGCCACCGGCGGCGTCGGCCACTGGCCACGCGCGTCCAGCTCGACCTCGACCCCCTTGCGGTCCGCAACATCCGCGCAGTGACGCAGCTCGTGCAGCAACGGGTTGCCGACCATGTCCGTTTCGGCGAACAGCCGACGCATCCGGGCCGCCTCGATGGCGCAACTGCGTTGCACCACCGGATCCGACGGCTCGAGCGACCCGTCGGCGAGGCCGGTCAGCAGCGGCACGGCCGTGCCGCTCAACTCGGCGAACCGCTGGGTACGGCGTCGATGCGCGGCCGACGCGGCAGCCTCCGCGGTTCGTGCCAGTTCGAGCTCACGGGCGGCCCTGGCCGCCTCGGCGGCGATCCCGCCCAGCACGGCCGCCACCACGGCCATGAGCAGCGGCAACGCGAACACCGTCACCGACCCCGTGGTGAACCGCACCAGCGCCGCCCGGTTCACCTCGTGGAACACCAGCAGGTTTGCCAGCGCGAGCAGTTCGTGCGTCACCAGGAACGCCAGAAAAATCCTAAAAGGACGATCGAGCAGAACCACGGCCCCGGCCCAGTTCGCCGCTCCGAACAACCAGTCCACAGTGGTCGACGTCATGCCGTCCGGCAAGGTCAGGTAGGACAGCGCGGACGCGCCGAGGACCACGGCGATGGCAAGCCGGCGCCCGTCGCGCCAAAGTCGCCGCCGCACGACCAGCACCGCCTCGGTGGCCAGCACCGCGGTCAGTGCCGCGAAGGCAGCGAACTGGGCCGCCGTGTGGTCGTGGAATTCCAGGCCGTGCACCAGGTGGATCAGGCCGAGCACGTCCACCGTCAGCACGGCGAGGATCAGGGTGGCGATCCGCAGACCGCGCTGCAGCTGCGCCTTCGTCTCGTCGTCACTCATCGGACCGCCACTCCAGCCGCACCATCGTGCCGACCCCCTCGGCCGAGATGATCGTGGCCGTGCCGCCGACCCGTTCCATCCGGCCGTGCACGGACTCACGAAGCCCACGCCGGGCGGTCGACGCGCCCTCGGTGACCGCGAACCCCTTGCCGTCGTCGGAGATCTCGACACGCAGTGCGCTCGGGTCACCGTGCAGCCGAATCCGCGCCCGGTCCGTCCCGGCGTGACGGCGCACGTTGTTGAGGACTTCACCGACCGCACCGCTGATCGCGCCCGCCACGTCGAACGGCAACGGCAACGTGCGCGGCGCGTCGAGCTCGACGATCAGATGGCCGGCATCGAGACCGACGCGCAGCAGGTCGACGAGATCGGCCTGGTCCGGCCTGCGTCCACCGGCGGAGGAACGCAACCGGGCCAGATCGCGCCGGGCCTGCGGGGCCAGCCAGCTCGCCCCCGCCGGCACCTGCCCGGTGCCGACCATCAGCAACGTGGTGGCCGCCGTGTCGTGCAAAGAGTTCGCGAGTTCACGCTCCTCGGCACGCACGGCCGCCACCACAGCGGCCTCGCGGCGTGCCTGTTCGGCTTCGGCACCCATGCGGTCGGCTCGTTCCGCCGCGCGGACGACGACCGTCCAGGCCGCCCTGGACATGACCGCCATCACCAGCACCCACATCAGCGATGAGGTCGGGCTCTGTCCGGCCATGTCGAAGATGACGAGCATCGAGCCGCCCGTCCCCAGCGCCGCGATGATGCCGGGCAGCGGCGCGGTGTACCACTGCCAGGTCACGCACGCGAACGTGATCAGCAACCGGAGCCACGCGGTGTTGCCGTCCTGTACCCCGCCGGTCCAGCAGGAACTCAGGCACAACCCCAGCAACACAGCCACATCAAGCGCGACCGGCACCGTGGTGGTCCGCCACAGCCATCCCTGCGCACACGTCCAGATCACAGCGACGGCAACGGTCAGCGCCGTGACCGCAAGCTTGCCCGCCGAGGCCTGCAGCAGGGCGACCGCCCCGATGGGCGGCAGGGTCGCGACGCGGACGGCGACGGCATAACGGCGGCCGAACCCGTCCAGCAACCGCACAGCTTCGCCAGCCATCCGCCCCCCACCGATCTCAGCCCGGCATACGCCGCGCCAAAACGTTACCGGTCAAGATGCGGCTGAGGCTGGCAGTTGCGAGCAAGCGACGAGGAACTCGCCGGCACGACCCTCGAACTCGATCCTGTGTCGAACCCGGCGCCGGAGTTCTTCGGCGGCTGTCGGCCGTGGCCGATTCGTGTGGACCGACGCCCGCGTCGAGCGCTGGCGCGAGACGGGGGAGATTCCTGGCAAGGTGGGTCCATTGTGGACGGATATCTGTGTCCACAACGGACCTTCTGGGCCCCTTCTGGGCCCCCGGACGTCGGGAGGTAACGAGACCTAACGGGTGCTGACCAGCCAAAACATGCCGATGGGGCCGCCTCCGGAAGATGTCCCGAAAACGGCCCCATCGTGACCCGTCAGGCCTGGTCGGCCCACCA
>NZ_JYJG01000544.1 GCF_000955955.1 Lentzea aerocolonigenes | reverse complement strand
GAGCTCGATCCCGGTCCGGTAGTTCTTCGTCCAGTACGAAATGCCCAGCTCACGGTCATACTCGGCCAGCTGGTGCACCCACCGCTTGCCCACGTACGGCACGTCGCACACGATCCGCGGCGTCGCGTACCCGGGAAGGTAGCCCATGATCGCGTGCTGCAGCTCCTGCGCCTCCCACACCGACACCCGCCAGTGCTCGGCGTTGGGGATCATGTCGCACATGTGATGGCGACACGCCCGGACGTAGTCTGACCTGCGCAAACGTGCGAATTTGAGCGCAATAGATGATCATGGGGGACATTGCTCGATTGCCCCAGGTGCACGCACGCGATCACAACTTAGACAGTGGTTCAGCTGGTCTCGATCTTGGGGCTGAGCTAAGAGCGCACACTTCCAACCCGCTGACTAAGAGTCCTCGGGTGGACCCCGACCGGAGGAAGAAGGGCTCTGCTGGCGGCCGACCGGTCTCGTTCGATCCGGCGCTCTACACACGACGCAACACCGTTGAACGCTTCTTTCAGAAGATCAAGACATGGCGTGGCCTGGCCACTCGCTATGACAAGTCACCGCAAAGCTACGAGGCCGGGTTACGACTGCGCGCGGCGGCCATGTGGTTGAGAACCCTGCCCTCAACCACATGATCCAAACCTCAAACAGCTCCTAGCTGGTCTGCGTCAGGCTGAAGTCGTCGACGTTCACCCAGTTGCCCGCGTTAGCGTCGGAGAACACGCCGACCTGGATCGACCCGTTGGTCACGGTGATGCCGGGGACGGTGACCTTCGTCCAGGTGCCCATCGACTGGCTGATCGAACGATTCACTTCGCTCGCACCGAAGTTCTTGGCGAAGATGGTCGCCTTCTTCTGCCCGCCGCTTCTCTTGACCCAGGCCGACAGGGTGTAGGTCCCGTTCGGCAGCGAGATGTTCTGGTACCTGGTGGCGTTGTACGCGGAGGTAGAGCTCTGCGCGATGGCCCAGCGTCCGGTGTGCCCGCCGAGCTTGTTGCTGTTCACGTTGCCACCGACGTTGGTCCAACCGGCAAGGTTGTTCTGCGCGACCCGGTCGGCCTCGGCGCTCGGGTTGAGGACGTAGTTGTTGCCGCTGCCGGCGGACCACGTCCCCGCGGCCGCATCGACGTTCCACTGGCTCAGCGAATGGAAGACCGGCGTTGTCCCGTTGAAGCTGACCGGCACCCAGTCGTTGTAGCCGAGGCCGTTGCCCGCGAAGTCGCTCCAGCGGTCGCCGCCGAACATGACGAACGAGCCCGCCGAGCCGGTCACCGTGAACGCCAGCCCCGTCTGCGTCACGTGCGAGAAGTCGGCGTCCGTGCCCTGCAGCACGAACTCCGCGGAGTACGGGCCCATGATGTTCTTGGCCGTGATGCAGTACGTGTGCGAGGAGTTCCAGCCGTGCAGGTCGGAGGAACAGAAGTAGTAGGTCCCGTTCTGCTTGAACATGATGTTGCCTTCACGCCCGCCCGCAGAGCTGTTGTAGACGTTCTTGGCGGCTTCGGCGTGCAGGAAGTCCGACGAGCGGAGCGGGGAGACGTACAGGTGGGACCGGCCGCTCTTGTTGCTGAAGACCAAGTACGCCCGCCCGTCGTCGTCGGTGAAGACCGACTGGTCACCGGACATGCCGGTGGAGACGTTCTGGATGTTCGACTGAGTACCCGCGTAGGTGAAGTGGCCGTTCGGCGTGCTGCTGGTGCCGAACACCAACCCGCCGTTGCCCTGGGTGGCCAGCACGTACTTGCCCGTGGTGGGGTTGCGCGAGACACCCACCCGGCCGACCCAGCCGCCCACGTCCGAGGGCGTCATCGCGTTGCCCTCGAACTTCCAGTTCGCCAGATCGGTGGACGAATAGATGGTGATCGCGCTGAAGCCGACGTTGCCGTTCTTCCCGCCCGCCGGGTTGTTGTAGTAGCTGACCGCGCCGCTGTACTTCACGCCGTACCAGTAGTACGTGTTGCCGACCTTCAGCACCCCGCCGCCCTGGGAGTAGATCGGGTTTCCGGCGGTGTCCTTCCAGAACACGTCGTTCTGGATCGTGGCGCCCGCGGCAGCTCGCGGCACTGGAGTAGCCGCGTCAGCGCCGACCGGCGTCAGCGCAACCGCGAGGGGGAGCAGTACCGAGGCGATCGTTAGTCGGGAGATTTTCCTCAGCATGTCAGGTCCTTCGCTTGGACGGGTTCCGTCAGGCGTGAGCGAGCCGATGACGACCACCGTGTGGTTTCAGGATTCGAAGGCACCCAGGTCGGGTGCTCGCCCGCGATAGGGCAAGCCGACATCGGTGCCCTTGTCGATCAGGCTGCTGTTCGCGGCGAGGCGGAGGTTGGGCAGCACCGGCAAGCTGCCGTCGGCTTGGCGGGGCGCGTTCCAGCCGGAGGTCGACACGCTCTGGAACTGAGAGTCCGACAGGCCGACGTTCAGGTTCCACGAGTTGTACGCCGCGTTCGTGCCGGTCATGTTGGACAACAGGGTTCCGGTGTAGGCGATGTTGTTGCGCAGGTTGCCCAGCCCGACCGCACCCCCTCTGGCGTTGATCCCGAGCATGTTGTAGTCGGGGTGGTTGCCGTAGCTGGTGTTGCCGAAGTAGTCGTTGGCCAGCGTGTGGTGGTTGGCGTAGAAGCCGGAGGCCTTGTTGTTGAACGCGACCGAACCGCGGACGGTGTGCTTGGCGCCGTTGCTGACGTACTTGCCGCCGTAGCCACCCATCTTGAAGCCGTTTCCGTTGCCGGACGGTGTCGTGGTCCCCGGCAGGTACCCGTTCAGCCAGGCCCACGAGTTCTCGATGGTGACCGAGGAGAAGGCGTTGATCAGATCGAACCCGTCGTCGGAGTTCCACCACGCCCGGCATCCGCGGAACACGTTGCCAGGGCGGTTGGCCGAGACGTGCGCGCCGAACCCGTCGGCGCTTTCGCCCGCCCCGTTGGAGGTCCGCGGGTCGTAGTTGTCGTGCGAGTCCGAGTTGAGCACGAGGTTGCCGCCGCCGTCCTGGATGAACAGGCCGGGCCCCATGTTGTGGTGCAGGTCGAGCAGCTCGAAGGTGTTGTTGCTGCCCGTGATCCAGATACCCCACGACTCGTGGTTGCGGTTGTTGTTCTGGGGCACGCCCTTGACTTCGAGTCCCCTGAGGTGGATCCAGTTGCCGGTGACGTCGAAGCCCTTGATCCGGCAGTCGTCTCGCACGCGGGAGAAGTCGAAGACCGGCCGCTCCCCTGGATAGGCCCAGTAGCGGATCGGATTTCCCGAACTGCCGCTCTTGTTCAGGGTGATCGCGTCCACCCGGTCCGTCTGGCCCGCGCAGCTCTTGTTCGCGCGGGAGTACACATAGGTGCCACCACGGAGGTAGACCGTGTCGCCCGGCTGGACAACGGCCTGCGCATGCGCGATCGACGCCCACGGAGCCGCCTGCGTCCCCGCGGCACTGTCACTGCCCGCCGCGGAAACGTAGTAGACGCCCGCGGCAGCGGGGCCGGCGGCGGCCACCGCGCTTCCGGCCAGGACCACCGCGGTGGCCGCGACCGCCGACATCATCAGAGCACGGGTCATGTTCACTCCAGACGTAGGAAGTTTCTTCCGGTGCCGGGACCAGGGGAGGCCGCCGCCTCCTCGTCCGTGGTGGCGGCTCGGGCGTCGCGGAGGTAGCTGCCGTGGTTGGCGCCGCGGAAGGTGAGAAAGCCTTGGGGGAGGGCAGTTCCCGGTAGGCCTGCCGGGCAGAGGAGATGGGCTGGTGGGGTCCTTGTCGCCGTGCTGTTCAGTCGCAACTGCCCGAGCAGGCCACGAACGGCGCTGTGGTGCCGGACAGGGTGGTCGTGCCCAGCGCCAGTCCGCCCGCACTCGCGGTCACGGTGATCGCGCCCGCTCCGGTCGCCCGGACCAGTGCGTACGCGATCCCCTGGTACGCCTTGCGTGCGGTACCGCGGAAGGTCTCGTGCGCCGGGTTGCCGCTGTCGACCGCCACGATCACGCCCGGCCCGCTGATGCTGAACGTGACCGGGGTGGATGAGCTGGTCACCACGCGACCGGCCGGGTCGGCGATCGTGGCCTTCACGTACGAGACATCGTGGACGTCCGTGGACACCGTGCTGTGATCGGGCGTGAGCACCACCCTGGTCGCCGTGGTGCCGGTCGGCGGCGGTGACGTGTGCGGCGCACCCCACGCGCTCTGCCACGCGTACCCGATCGACCGGACCGTCCCGACCGCATCCATCAGGCCGAAACCGCTCTCGGCCTTGGGCCACAACCCATCGGCCTCACCCAGGTACGCGGCGCCGGTCCAGACGAACAGGCCAGTGACCCCGGGATTGTTCTTCACCGTCGTCCACGCCGAGGTGTCCGTGCCCATCTCGGTGAACAGGCCCGGCCGCGCCGGCGACATGCCCATCGCCCGGATGACCTCGTCGGGCCGGTAGTTGCCGCCGAAGACGTCCACCGTGGTCCGAGTGGCACCGGTGATGTCACCGCTGTCGCCCGGCCGGAACAGGGCCTGGGTGACCGGACGGCCCGGATCCAGCGCGTGCGAGATCGACACCATCTTGGTCAGCAACGGAGTCCGGGTCGAGAGCGAGTCACGGATTTCGTTGCCAGTGCTCCACATCGCCACACTGGGGTGGTTGCGGTCGCGCATGACGACACTCGTGGCATCGACCTGGTACCAGGGCACCGAGCCGGTCGCGCCGGGCACCGCGGGCGTGCCGGTGGGCGAGGACGCGGTCCGGTTGAAATACGTCGCGTAGTCGCCCACGTCGGAGTACTTGTGCTGGGTCCAGACATCGAAGAACTCGTCCAGTACCAGGAAACCCATCCGGTCGGCCAGGTCGAGGAAAGCCGGGCTCGGCGGGTCGTGTGCCGTCCGGATGGCGTTCACTCCGAGCGCTTTGAGCTGGGCGAGCCGCCGCTGCACGGCGCGTTGCGGGGCGGCCACCCCGAGCCCGTGGTAATCCTGGTGCAGTGCCACCCCCTGGAACTTCACGCCCTTGCCGTTCAGCTTCATCCCGTTGGGAGCGCTGAACGTCAGGCTGCGGATACCGACCGGAGTGATGTCGTCGTCGACCGCCGTACCGTCGACGAGGACGTTGGTCGCCAGCGTGTACAGGTTCGGGCTCGTGAGGTCCCACAGCCTGGGGTTGCTCACCGCCACGTCGTAGCCGAAGGTTGCCGAGGCGCCGGCCGCGATGGTCTTGGCCGCTGTCATGACCGGGGCGAGCGCGGCGCCGTCCGGGGCGCTGAGCACGCCCTGGACGCTGACGTTCGCCTCGGTACTGCTGGTGTTGACCACAGTGGTCTGCGCGTGCACGGTGGCGGCGGAGCTGGTGGCGTTCGGCGTCGTGACGTAGGTGGCCCACTGGGCGATGTGTACCGGGTCGGTCGCGATGAGACGGACGTCGCGGTAGATCCCGGCACCGGTGTAGTACCGGGATGCCGGTTGTTGGCTGGTGTCGGTCTTGACGGCGATCACGTTGTCGGCACCGCCGAACTTCACCGCCGCCGTGATGTCATAACGGAAGCTGGTGTACCCGTACGGGTGCGTACCGATGAGCGTGCCGTTGACGTACACGCTCGCATTGGCCATCACCCCGTCGAACTCGATGTACGTCTTGTGCGTGGCCGGCACTCCTGCCAGGGAGAAGTGTTTGCGGTACCAGCCGATGCCCGAGGGCGCGTAGCCGCCGCGACCGGTGCTCGGCGCGGACTGGGAGAACGGGTCGGCCGGCGGGGTCCTGCCCTCGATGCTCCAGTCGTGCGGCACGCTGAGCTTGCGCCATCCACCGTCGGCGTAGGAGCCGGCACTGGCGCCGCTCGCGTCGCCGTAGTTGAACAGCCAGCCGGGGTCGAAGTTCGTGACCGTACGCAGCCGGTTGGTGCTGATCGCACCGGCGTTGACCGCACCGGCGTTGACCGCGGGGGTGGCACTCGCGGCGACCCAGGGGGTGGAAAGCGCGGCCATCGCCAGGAACGCCAACGCATAGACGCGGGTTTTCCTGGCCTTGCCGCGGCCGGACCTTCCGGAGCCAGACCGGGGTGATGCGGACATAGGGAGTCCTTTCACGGGCAGGCGGTCCACTTGGGACTGGCACAAACGGCGGCGCGTCGTGTTGATGCGAGTCGCGGGCCGGTCGAGCCCGTCCGCATTCAGCATGCGGTCGTTCGATCTCTTTTGATCGAGTGTCCGATGCGCACTGGTGCAGAGACAGACTGGGAACGTGCACAACCATCCGACATGCGACCTCTCCTGATATAACCGCAAATATTTGATCGTTTCAAGAGGGTTCTCCCGGTCACGCCTGTGTACGTGCACAGGCGCGTGACGACGAAGGACGCCGGATCGGCCCGCTCGTAACCAACTTGGCCAACCCCTTGCGCACAAAGGTGGAGAGCGCTTTCCTGTAGAGCGGATCTGGCTTTGGTTTCGGTGCGTGATCACGACGGGCGGTGTGATTTGTCGAATCGATGGTCGAACAGATTGTGGGGACTTGTTGTCGGCTGCGTCGTCGCGGCGGGGCTGTGCGGTGCGCCGGGGACGGCCCAGTCAGCTCCGGCGGTGCAGGTGCAGGCGACCGGACGGACTGTCGACTTCACCGAGTCGTGGAAGTTCTTGCTGGCCAACACAACCGGTGCGGAGGCGCCGCAGCCGGACTCGAGCAACCCGGCGTGGCGCGATGTGCGTCTTCCGCACGACTGGAGTATCGGCCTCAACCCCGTGCAGGGGGCGAACACCAACTC
>NZ_JYJG01000543.1 GCF_000955955.1 Lentzea aerocolonigenes | reverse complement strand
CGCCGTGCCCGCCTTGCATTCAGGACAAACGACTTTGCCGGGGCCGTGCCCACACCAGGGGACGCGGAAATGTTCGGTAGAGCTGCTCTTTACTTTCTGTTTTACGTTACCGTCCAGTAATTCGAGGAAGAATTGTGGGCGTGAACACACGCCTGCTCCGGGCGCGGTGGCCGAAGAAGTCGCGGCTATCTCCTGACCAGCCGCAGCGCGCAGCGGAATCGATCTGGATAGGCGGCGGGCTATACCCGTCATAGGTGCAGGCCAACTTGACGCGGTGAATCGCGAAAAAATAGCTTCGAATCGCGGCTCGATTCGAGCTGATGGGGAACAGTACAGGGGGAACTGTGATGCTGGTCAACATCGATGTCACATTGCGGGACGGCGGCTACCGCAATGGCTTCGGATTCGACCTCGACTACGCACGTGCACATGCCCGGCTGAGTGTGGCCGCCGGGTTCGACTGGGTGGAGATCGCTTACCGCAAGGGTTCCTTCAAGCCGGCCCCGAACCTCGGTCTGACCGGCCGCGGCGACGACGAGTACATCGCCGCGATCGCCGAAGAGGTCGGTCCGGAGCACGTCGGTCTGATCCTGCACCCGCGCAACATCGACGAGAACGACATCCCGGCCATGTACCGCGCCGGTGCGCGGCTGCTGCGCGTGTGCGTCGCCGCCGGTGACCCGCAGCCGGCGTTCGACACGGTCCGCCAGGCCAAGGACACCGGGTTCACCACGTGTGTGAACCTCACCAGGGTCTCGCAGCTGCCCGCGCGCAAGGTCGTCGAGCTCGCCGTCAACGCGGCCGAGGCGGGCGCGGACGTCGTGTACCTCGCCGACTCCAACGGCAGCATGCTGCCGGAGCAGACCGCCCGGCTGACCACGCTCGTCCGGTCGGTCGCCGACGCCGAGGTCGGGCTGCACGCGCACAACAACCTCGGCCTGGCCATGTCCAACGCGATGGCGGCGGTCGACGCCGGTGCGGGCTGGATGGACTCCTCGGTGCTGGGCATGGGCAAGGGGCCGGGCAACCTGGTCGCCGAGCAGTGGATCGCCTACCTGGACCGCACTTCCGGCACCACCTACGACCTCGGCACCGTGCTGCACCTGGCGGACCTGCTCGGCCGCACGGTGCCCGAGTCGGCGCCCGCGTTGCCGCTGCCCGATCTGGTGCTGGGCCACTTCGACCTGTCCGTCGAGATGCGCGGCAGCATCGTGCACGACGACCACCGGCAGGCCGTGCACGCCGCCAAGTCCCTCGCCGCAGCAGGATGACCCGCGCGCTGGTCTTCGCCCCGGTGCTGCCGCAGTGGGACGAAGGCAGGTTCTTCACGCCCGTGATCCGGCAGCTCACCCGCCTCGGCCAGCAGGTCGAGGTGGTCGACACCCTGTCCCGGCTGGACGACTCGGTGACGAGCCTGGCGGATCTCGCGGCACGCTGGGAGGTCGAGGCGAAGTCGGCGGATCTGCTCGTGGGCAACGCACTCGGCGGTGCGGTGGCGCAGAAGTTGTTGCCGTCACTGGGGCCCGTGCCGGTGTTGCTCGTGTCCGCGCCGACGAAGGCCGATCAGACGTTGGCGAGCAGGCTGGAGTCAGTGGCCAGGCCCGCAGCGGCAGGCGATCTCACGACAGCGCTGCACCGGTTGGCAGAACTTGTTGCGCCAGAAGGTGTTCCGGTGCCCGACGCATCGCCGATGGCGGCAGATCCGATCGCGTGCCGACGCGTCTCGCACGGGTTGCGGTTGCTGTTCGGCATCGACCTGACCGCTGAGGTGAACGCTCACACCGGGCCACTGCTGCACCTCGTGGGCGAGCGATCCCAGCTGGTCTCCGAGAAGCACGTGGCCGGCAGCGTCGCCGTGGTGCCCGGCGCGGGAATGCGGCCGCACCACGACAGCCCGGACTTCGTGGCAGACCAGATCACCCGGTTCGTGAAGGAGAACCTCACCCGATGAAGAGCATTGCCGTACTGCCGGGAGACGGCATCGGGCCCGAGGTGGTCGACGCGGTGCTGCCCGTGATCGACAGGATGGGGTTGCCGCTCGACTTCCGGTTCGGCGACGTCGGCTGGAGGTCGTGGTGCGAGCACGGGGATGCCGTGCCGCGACAAACCTGGCAGCTGCTCGAGGAAACCGACACCTGCCTGCTCGGCGCGATCACCAGCAAACCGGTGCGGGAGGCCGAGGCCGAGCTCGCCGGGCACCTGCGCGGCACCGGGCTCACCTACGTCTCGCCCGTCGTGCAGCTCAGGCAGCGGCTTTCGTTGTACGCCAACGTACGCCCGGTCGCGGACGTGCGGGCGGACCGGTTCGCGTTCGACGTGATCCGGGAGAACACCGAGGGTCTGTACGCCGGTCTGGACTTCCACGGGCTGACTCCGGCGCTGTGGAACGTGGTCAAGGACCACCCGAACGCGAAGGCGTCCGGCTTCGAGGAGACCAGTGCCACACTGCGGCTGCAGACCAGGTTCGGCGTGGACCGGTTGCTGCGCTTCGGTTTCGAGCACGCACGGGCCGGAGGTCACCGGCGGCTGACGCTGGCCGACAAGCCGAACGTGTTGCGGGCCAGCAGCAACGCGTTGCGCGGCAGGCTGGAGGAGATCGCGGCCGGGTACCCGGAGATCGAGGCCGAGATCCTCAACGTGGACGCGGTCGCGCTGTGGATGGTCCGCAGGCCGGAACGGTTCGGGGTGATCGTCGCCGAGAACATGTTCGGCGACATCCTGTCCGACCTCGGCGCCGGCGTGATGGGCGGGCTGGGGCTCGCCCCGAGCGGCAACATCGGCGAGCACGGCAGCTACTTCGAGCCGGTGCACGGCAGCGCCCCGGCCATGGCTGGGCAGCACAAGGCGAACCCGATGGCGCTCTTCCTCACCGTCTCGATGTTGTTGCGCCACCTGGGCATGCCTGCTCCGGCCGAGCAGATCCGCTCAGCCGTGCGGACCGTTGCCCGCGCTCGTCGCGCTGTCACCTATGACCTCGGCGGTGTCGCGACGACCCAGGTCGCCGCCGCCGCTGTCGAGACCGCGTTGACGTCCGGTGCCGTGGAGCGGCAGGCCTCGGTGATCGCCGTCGGTGACGAGTTGCTCAGCGGCACCGTCACGGACACCAACAGCACCGCGGTGAGCAAGCTGCTGCACGCCGCCGGCTACCAGGTGCGCAGCCGGATGACAGCGGGCGACACGCTCGCGGACATCCGGGACGGCGTGCGCTCGCGCATCGGTGCCGACGACGTGGTCGTGGTGCTCGGTGGTCTCGGTCCGACGTCCGACGACGTCACGCGGGACGCCGTGGCCGCGGCCTGCGATCTGCCGCTGGAGCACGACGAGACGGCGTGGCAGGCGGTGTGCGCGAGGCTCGAGTCGTTCGGTCTCGCGGTGCACGAGGACAACCGCCGGCAGGCGCTGTTCCCGGCCGGGAGCAGTCTGCTGCCCAACGGCAACGGCACGGCGTGGGGCGCCAGGGTCGATCTGCCGGGCACCATCGTGCTGATGCTGCCCGGACCGCCGAAGGAGTGCCTGCCGATGGCCGAGGCGGCCGTGGCCGAACTACCGGCCGGGCCTGCGCCGGAGTCGAGCACGTGGCGGCTGCTGGGTGTGATCGAGGGAGACGTGGCGTCCGAAGTGGACGCCGTGCTCGCGCCGATCGCCGACCAGGTCAAGGTTTCCTACCTGTGGAGCTACCCGTACGTCGACGTGACGGTGACCAGGCCGGTCGACGGTCCGGCGTTGCCCCGGTCCGGCGTTGCCCGCTGAAATCGAGGACGTGCTGGCGAAGCACACGGTCAGCCGGTCCGGTCGTGATGCTTTCGGTGAGCTCGCGGCCAGGAAGTTCGCCCTGTCCACTGTGGATGCGGACTTCGCCGGTGGCCTGTTCCTGGAACGCGCGACCGGGGCCGGCGGCCCCGAGCTGGCGGTCAAAGCCAGGTCCTGGTGGTCCGGGGGAGCGGTCGAGTACTCGGGCACTCTCACGCTGACCGCTGAAGTCGATGTCGACGGGCGGACGAGCACGTTCGAACTGTCGGTGCCCAAGCGCGGGCCGGAGGTGGCGGAGGCTGCCGCCGCCTTCTACGCCTGGAGCGCGGTCCGGGCACTGGACGAGGGGGAGAAGTGAAGGAGATCATCGAGCGGCTGTCCGAACTGGACACGCCGGCGGTGTCCGACGCGTTGGACAGCATGGGCCTGACAGGTGTGCTGAGCGGCGTTGCGGCCAGGGTGCCGGGTGCGAAGACCTGTGGGCTCGCCTACACGGTGTCCTATCGCGCGGTCGGCGAGGGCCCGAAGTTCCGCAACGCCGCCAACTACCTCGACGACGTGCCCGCGGGGTCCGTGGTCGTGGTGGACAACGGTGGCGACACCTCCTGCACGAACTGGGGATCGTTGCTGACCGTCGTGGCGCAGGCCAGGGGAGTGCGGGGCACCGTGCTGCACGGCTCGGCCAGGGACATCACCGAGGTCCGGGCGGCCGGATACCCGTTGTTCAGCACCGGTGTGACGATGGTGAGCGGCAAGAACCGGGTCGAGCTGGGGGAAACCGGCGCGACCGTCGACGTCCACGGCGTTCTCGTGCGACCCGGTGACGTGATCCTCGCGGACGACAGCGGTGCGCTGGTGATCCCGGCCGAGCACGCCGCCGAGGTGGCCGACCGCGCGGAACGCGTCGACGCCACCGAACGACGGATCGCGGCAGCCGTCGCGGCGGGCAGCAGGCTGGACCAGGCGCGCGAGAAGTTCGGTTACGCCACCCCCTGGCGGGCTGATGCCTGAGCCGCTGGCCCGGTTCGTCGACCTGCACCACCACGCCGGCGCGGACCTCTACCGGAGGCGGCGTTCGGTGCTGGCCACCGGTCGCCGGTACGCCGAGCTGGGCGGCTGGGTGGTGGTGAAGAGCCACCTCGGGTCCACCGCCGCGGCCGCGTGGGAGGCCAGGCAGGACGGGCTGCCGGTGTCGGGATCGGTGACGCTGAACGACATCGGGGGCGGGCTCGACATCAGGACCGTGGAACGGGCGGTGTTCGAGCACGGCGACGACGGGCCCCGGCTCGTGGTGTACCTGCCGACGCTGGTCGGTTCGCACCCGTCACGGCTGAACCGCGTCCCGTTCCACCCGCTGATGGACGTCCCCGCGTTGCGCGGTAAGAGGATCAGCGAGTCGCTGCCGGCGGTGCGCGAGATCCTGCGGGCGGCACGGGACCTGCCCGTCGTGATCGCGACCGGACACGCCGATCGTGCCGAGGTGCTGACGGTCGTGGACGAGGCCGTGGCGCTGGGGCTTGACCGCCTGCTGCTCACGCACCCCACGCATCCGATGTGCGGGATCACGCAGGCTCAGGTGTACGTCGAACTGACCGCGCTCACCCGGCTGCTCGGCCACCACGACGAGCAGCGGTTCGCCGAGGTCCTGCACTCCCATCCGCGGTTGGTGCACAGCTCGGACCTCGGCCAGCCCGATCAACCCGATGTCGACGAATGGCTCGCACTGGCGGGGAAGTGGTTCGCCGAGGCTGGCCTGACCGTCGACCAGATCACCCGCTGCACCGTCACCAACCCCGCAGAACTGATTGCCCGATAAGGAGAAGAGCTGTGCCACTCATCCACGTCAACCAGGTTGCCGGCAAGACGGCCGAGCAGAAGGCCGAGCTGATCCGCGAACTGACCGAGACCTACGTGCGCGTGACGGGTGCGAAGCCCGAGTCCGTGTGGGTCACCGTCGAGGAGACCGCGAAGGAGAACTGGGGCATCGCCGGCGAGACGATCGCCGCCCGTACCGCGCGCTGACGTCAGGGCATCCGCCGCACGGTCTCGCCGTGGCCGCCGTCGCGCAACGCGGCGAGACCGAGTCGTTCGCGCGGCGCGTTCTCACCCGCGATCGGAATCCACGCCAGCTGGGGATCACCGTCCACGGTCGAACGCGGCCTCAGCGCGACGAGGTTCGGCACTGACCGCAGTGTGTGCGAGAACAGCGCGTGCCGGTCGTTGTCCGCGGTGTGCAGCCGCGGCCGCCACCCGTGTGCGGAGAGCTCGGCGAGCAGGCCCTGGGCGTAACCGGGAGCGCGGCGCGCGTCGAACCAGAGCAGGCGCTGGCCGGCGAGATCCGTCCACCGCAGTGCGGCCCGGCCGGCCAGCGGGTGCTCGGTGTGCAGGACCACGCCGAGCACCTGGTCGTCCACCACGGCCACCTCGAAGTCGCCGTCGTCCAACGGCATCCGCACGATCGCGAAATCGAGCTCGCCAGTCCTGAGCAGTTCCAGCTGGCGGCTCGACGTCTCCGCGCGGAACTCCACACGAACAGGCGTCTCCGATTTGAGGACAATGGCGTTCTCGATGTCGCCGAGCAGTGCGGGCGCGACGCCGGAACACACGCCGATCCGCGCCACCCGTGCGGCCGAGCCCGCCTCGGCGAGCACCTCGTCGAGGTCGCTCAGCATTCGTTCCACTCCGCGGCGGAACACCTCTCCCGCCGCCGTGAGCTCCACTCCGCGTGCGGTGCGGTCGAACAACACCAGGTCCAGCCTGCGCTCCA
Source organism: Lentzea aerocolonigenes (assembly GCF_000955955.1). Lineage (GTDB taxonomy): Bacteria > Actinomycetota > Actinomycetes > Mycobacteriales > Pseudonocardiaceae > Lentzea > Lentzea aerocolonigenes_A. The sequence goes on along the minus strand of NZ_JYJG01000543.1, from coordinate 1,713 downwards.
GCCGCCCGATCAGCTGGCTGAGGCTGGGCTGGGCGATGTTCAGCTCCTGCGCCGCGGTCATGATCTTGCCCGCCCGAGCGACCGCCAGGAAATACCGGAGATGCCGGATTTCCAGACCGTCGAGCCCGTCCAATTCGTCCCCCCAGGATCGTGCCATAGCCCGCTGATCATAGGCGGTATAGCGCGACACGTCTTCGACACCGCGACATTCGCGCACTACGGTCGAGCTGATCCTGGCAACAAAAGGAAGAATGCGCATGACCACGCAGGCAACCCTGCCCGACGTCGCCGAGAAGCTTCCTTCTCGTTCGCCGTTCGCGTTCTGGACGGTGACCGCGGCGATCGCGCTGGCCCTCGCCGCCAGTGGCACGCCGTCCCCGCTCTACGTCGACTACCAGGCGCGGTGGCACTTCTCCGCCGCGACGCTCACGGTCGTCTACGCCCTCTACGCGGGTGGCGTCGTCATCACCCTGCTCTTCGCGGGCGGACTGTCCGACCGGATCGGCAGGCGCCCCGTCCTGATCGGCAGCGTGCTGGGCCTGCTGGGCAGCCTGGTCGTGTTCATGGTGGCGGACAGCACTTTCTGGCTGTGCGTCGCGCGCCTGGTGCAGGGCCTGGCCACCGGCGTCTTCACCGGAGCCGCGAGCGCCGCGCTGACCGACCTGCACCCGCGCCGCGACAGCCGGATCGCCGCTCTGGTCAACAGCACCTCGACCTCGCTCGGCATCGCGGCCGGCGCGGTGGTCTCCGGTGCGCTGGCGCAGTGGGCGCCGCTGCCGTTGGTGACGCCGTACCTGCTGCTGGCGGTGGTCGGCGCGGTGCTGCTTCTGGTGATCGCCGTGAAGATCCCGGAGACGGTGGTCGAGCCCGCCCCGATCCGTCTGAGCACTGTGTTGCGGCCGCAGCGGATCGGCGTGCCCAGGCAGATGCGGGGGACGTTCCTCATCGGCTGTCTCGGGGTGCTCGCCGCGTGGTCGGTCGGCGGCCTCTACCTGGCGCTGGGCGGCAGCCTCGCCAAGGAGTTGCTGCACATCGACAACCACCTGGTCGCCGGCATCGTGATCCTGTCGGTGCAGGGCGTCGGCGGGTTGTCCCAGCTCGCGTTCACGGGGTTGTCCGGGCGCAGGGCCTCGACGTTCGGTTGCGTCGCGTTGATCGCAGGCATGGCGACGGTCGCCGGGTCGGTCTTCCTGACCAGCGCTGTGTTGTTCCTGGTGGGTGCGGCGGTGACCGGTACCGGGTTCGGCCTGGCGTTCATGGGCGGCACGCGGCTGGTCACCCAGGCTGCGCCGGCTCACCAGCGCGGGCAGGTGCTCGCGAGCTTCTTCGTGGTGGCCTATCTGGCGATCTCGGTACCGGTCATCGGTGCGGGCGCGGTGTCGACCCACATCGGCCTGTCCGCGACGTTCTACGTGTTCGCCGCGGTGATGGCAGTCGTCGCGCTGATCACGTTGATCAGCACGCAACTGTCTGAGCGTTAGCAGCGTTCGTCGGTCTGTCCCCAGTAGACGTTGCCGTCGCCCCACACCTCGCCGTAGGCCCTGGTGCACTTGGTGAGCGTCTTGGTGCCCTCGGACCAGACGTCCTGCTTGTTGCGCCCGTTGACGTTGCTGCTGAAGTCGCGGTCGCCGTTCACGACCATGGCGGCGCTGGAGCTGAAGCCGCCCGGCAGTGCGGCATACGAGTCCCACACGTAGGTGTAGGCCCAGTTCT
>NZ_JYJG01000542.1 GCF_000955955.1 Lentzea aerocolonigenes | reverse complement strand
AGCCCTTGAACTGCTTCACCGACGCGATGGTGGTGTTGCCCTTTTTGATGTACCCGGTGGAGCCGATCTGAGTGGTCGACGAGCAGCCGGGGGCCTGCTCGGCCTGGGCGGTACCGGTCGACGCCAGCACGGACAGCGCCACCGCGGGCACGGACAGCGCCACCGCGGGCAGGATCAACATGACTTTGCGCATGCCCCACGGTGGCGTTGTCCGGTAAGTCAGCGGTTAATCGGCGCCGCCGTGCTCTCCTGGACCTTCTCGAAGTCGACGCCCGGCGCCAGCTCCACGAGCCGCAGACCCTCTGGAGTCACGTCGAAAACGCCCAGGTCGGTGATCACGCGGTCGACGCAGGCCTTGCCGGTCAACGGAAGCGTGCACTCCTCGACCAGTTTCGGGGTGCCGTCCTTGGCGGTGTGGGTCATCACGACGATCACGCGGCGGGCGCCGTGCACGAGGTCCATCGCGCCGCCGATGCCGGTGACGAGCTTGCCCGGCACCGCCCAGTTCGCGAGATCGCCACCTGCCGAGACCTGCATGGCGCCCAGGACGGCGACGTCGACGTGGCCGCCGCGGATCATGCCGAACGACAGCGCCGAGTCGAAGAACGACGCTCCAGACAGGACGGTCACGGTCTCCTTGCCCGCGTTGATCAGGTCGGGGTCGACGTCGGCGTCCTCGGGGTACGGGCCGACGCCGAGGATGCCGTTCTCCGACTCCAGCACGACCTCGACGCCGGGCGGCAGGTGGTTCGGGATCAGCGTGGGCACGCCGATGCCGAGGTTGACGTACTCGCCGTCGCGCAGCTCCTGGGCCGCGCGGGCGGACATCTCGTCACGACTCCACATGGCGCACCGTCCTGAACTCCACGCTCTTGTCGGAAACCTGCTCCGGCGAGAGCGCCACGACCCGTTGCACGAAGATGCCGGGCAGGTGCACCTCGTCGGGGTCGATCACGTCGACGAGCTCCTCGGCCTCGGCGATCGCGACCCGTCCGGCCATCGCGGCCAGCGGGTTGAAGTTGCGGGCCGACTTCGCGAACACCAGGTTGCCGTAGCGGTCGGCCTTGGCGGCCCGGACCAGCGCGAAGTCGGTGCGGATGCTCTGCTCCAGCACGTACTCGCGGCCGTTGAACTCGCGGACTTCCTTGGCAGGCGAGGCGATCGCGACCGTGCCGTCGGGGTGGTACCGCCACGGCAGACCACCGTCCGCGACCAGCGTGCCGACACCAGCGGGCGTGTAGAAGGCGGGAATGCCGGTGCCACCCGCGCGCAGCCGTTCGGCCAGCGTGCCCTGCGGGATCAGCTCGACCTCGATCTCACCCGCGAGGTACTGGCGGGCGAACTCCTTGTTCTGCCCGATGTACGAGCCGGTGACGCGCGCGATCCGGCCCGCCGACAGCAGCACCGCGAGGCCCTGGTCCATCGCGCCGCAGTTGTTCGACACGATGCCCAGCGAGCCGACCCCCTTGTCGTACAGGGCGTTGATCAGCACCTTCGGCACGCCGCAGAGCCCGAACCCGCCGACCGCCAGCGTGGCGCCGTCGTCCACATCGGACACCGCCTCCGCCGCCGAGGACACGACCTTGTTCATGACACCCTCTCGAAGACCGCCGCGAGCCCCTGCCCGCCACCGATGCACATGGTTTCCAAGGCATACCTGCCGTCACGCCGTTCCAGCTCACGCAGCATCGTCGCGAGAATCCGCGCGCCCGTCGCGCCGACGGGGTGGCCGAGCGCGATGCCTGACCCGTTGACGTTGACCCGGTCGAAGTCCGTGAGACCCCATTCGCGCGTCACGGCGAGCACCTGCGCGGCGAACGCCTCGTTCAGCTCGATCAGGTCCAGGTCGTCGAGCTTCAGGCCCGCGATCTGCAACGCCCGTGCGGACGACGGCACCGGCCCGATGCCCATCCGCGCCGGTTCGACTCCGGCCGAAGCCCACGAAACCAGGCGCGCCAACGGCCTCAGGCCCAACGACGCGGCCTTGTCCGGATGCGTGACGACACACATGGCGGCACCGTCGTTCTGCCCGCTCGCATTGCCCGCGGTGACCGTCGCGCCCTCGATGTCCATGACCGTCTTCAACGAAGCCAGCTTCTCCAGCGTCGACCCCGGCCGCGGGTGCTCGTCGGCCACGAAGCCGCCCACCGGCACCAGCTCGTCCGCGAACCGGCCCGAAGTCTGTGCGGCGACAGCACGTTCGTGACTGCGCAACGCCAGCTCGTCCTGCTCGGACCGCGGGATCCCGTACTCGCGGCGGAGGTTCTCGGCGGTCTCCAGCATGCCGCCCGGCACCGGGTAGTTGACGCCACCGGCCGTGGTCCGGCCGCGAGCCAGCGCGTCCACACCGGCGTTCGACATGCTCTCGACGCCACCCGCGAGCACCAGCTCCTGGGCACCGGTCTGCACGGCCATCGCCGCGTTGATCACAGCCTGCAGCCCGGAACCGCAACGCCGGTCGAGCTGCACACCCGGCACGCCGACACCCAGGCCCGCGTCCAGCGCGACGACGCGGCCGATCGCCGGAGCGTCCATCGTGGGATAGCAGTGCCCGAGGATCAGATCATCCACATCGGACGGATCCAGCCCGGTGCGGCGCATCAGTTCCCCGACGACGATCGCGCCCAGCTCCTGGGCGGTGCGCTCCTTCATCGCACCGTTGTAGCGACCCACCGGTGTCCTGATGGGCTCGCAGATGACGGCGTCACGCATGGACTCTCCTCGTCAGATGATCCGCGACCAGCGCGTTCACAGCCTCCGGCCGTTCGGCCGTGAGCAGGTGGGCGGAGCCCGGCACGACCTCGAACCGGGCGCCGGGAATGCCGTCCGCGATGACCCGCACCAGATCCGGCGTGGTCGCGGGGTCGTCGGCACCCGCGAGCACCAGCGTCGGCACGGTGATCTCGCCGAGTTCGGCCCGCACGTCGAACGTGCCGATCGACTCGGCACAACCCGCGTACCCCTCGGTCGTGGTGTTGCGCAGCATGTCCAGCAGCCGCTCGGCCTCGTCGGGCTGGAGAACCGCGAACTCGTGCGTGTACCAGGTGCCGAGCCGTGACGGCACCATCGCCTCGACGCCCTTCTCCCGGACCACTGCCGCGCGCTGCGGCCACTGAGGCGGGTCGGGGAACTGGGCTGCCGTGGCGCAAACTGTGAGCGTTAACAGACGTTCGGAGTGGTGGATCCCCAGCCATTGGCCGATCGCGCCACCGATGGAAACGCCCAGGTAGTGGAACCGCGTGACGCCGAGCGAGTCGAGCAGCTCGATGACGTCCGCGGTCAGCCCCTCGATCGAGTACGGGCCAGGGGCGTCCGGGGAACCGCCGTGCCCAGGGAGGTCGAACCGCACGATCCGCCAGCGGTCGGCGAACGCGGCCACCTGCGCGTCGAAGAGACCGGTCGAGGTGCCGATCGACGGGCCGAGCACGAGGACCTCGGCGTCCTCCGGTCCGTCGATGACGTGGTGCAAGATCACTGATGCTCCGATCGTGTCGTCACAGCCGGTCCGCGAACTCGTGCACCGCCGGGCCGTCCTGACCGCTCGCGTGCACGGCGCCGCTCGCCACGATCAACTCTGCCAACCGGCTGCCGAGCGTGCCGACGTGGTTTCCATTCGGTGGAAGAGCAGTCCCGGGCGGCACGCACAACTCCGTCCGAGAGGACTCCCTCCACCCGATGCGGCCGGCCGAGCACGGCGGCGGGCGGCGCACACGCCGGTCGTGACCACACAGCTGTGCCAGTCTTCGTTGGGCCGGTCTTCGTTGGGCCAGTTAGCGCTCACATCCTCCAGCGAGCGCCGGACCAGGCCTTCCCGGACAGCGGTCATGGCTGAGCCGCCAGATCAGAGGGATGCGTCGCGAGCGGCGTCACCTCGACCGTCATGAACTCCCACAGCGGCAACGACGACAGGCACGCGTGCAGCTCGTCGTTGGAGGGCACGTCGAAGATGCTGATGTTGCTGTACTGCCCGACGACCCGCCACAGGTGCGGCCACACGCCGAGTTTCTGCAGCTCCAACGCACGGTCCTTCTCGGCCGCGATGAGCTCGGTGCGGCGGCCGGGGTCGAGGTCGTGGGGGAGCGAGACATCCATGCGCACGTGGAAGAGCAACGGTCACCTCCTGGTGAAGGCCGCGACGGCCGCCGGGTCCGGCTCGATGCCGAGCCCAGGGCCGTCGGGCAGGTGCAGGTCGCCGCCGGAGTACCGCAACGGCGTGGTCAGCAGCTCCTCGCGCATGAGCAACGGTCCGAACAGCTCGCTGCCCCACGTCACGGCCGGAGCCGCGCACGCCAGGTGCAGCGAGGCCGCCGTGCCGACCGGGCTCTCGATCGAGGTGCCGCCGTGACAGGGAATACCCGCCGCCGCCGCGATCGAAGCGATGGCCACCGTTGCGTGCAGCCCGCCGGACTTGGCGGTCTTCAACGAGAACACGTCCGCCGCCCGCAGGGACGCCAGCCGGAACGCGTCCGACGGCGTGCGCAGCGACTCGTCCGCCATCGCCGGGATCGGCAGCACCCGGTTGATCTCCGCGAGCCACTCGACCTCGGCACCCGGCACGGTCTGCTCGACCAGCTCCACATCGGCGGCGGCCAGTGCGGGCAGGTGGCGCAACGACGTCAGCCGGTCCCAGCGCGCGTTCAGGTCCGCCCGGACACCGGCGACACCCTGCAGCTTCTCCGCGATCGCGCACACCCGCCGCACGTCGTCGACCGGCTCCTGCGCGCCCATCTTGAGCTTGAAGCTGCGGTGCCCGGCCGCAGGCCTTGGACTTGCGGGTCAGCGTCACCTGGCACAGCGGCGGGTCGAGGGAGACGGCCGTGAAGGCGTTGACGGTGGCGCCGTGGGGTTCGCCATCGTCGTTGCGGCAGGTCAAGGCTGTGACACCGGTGGCGAACCTGCCGAAACCGGTGCGGATTGTGCGGTGATCCAGCGTCATCCCCCCGCTCCTCCTTGTACGCTGTGCGTACAACATGTACGCTTTGCGGTTACACGAGAGTGCACCGGCTTCGGCGTGCTGTCAACGGGGAGGATGTGGCGATGGCGGGCGATCCGGACGAGCGCGACTTCATCCAGAGCATCGAGCGCGGGTTCGCCGTGCTGCTCGCGTTCGACGAGGACCGGATCAACCCCAACCTGGCGGAACTGGCCGCGGCCACGGGTCTCTCGCGTCCAGCCGTGCGCCGGATTCTCCTTACGCTGCAACGACTTGGGTACGTGCGAGCGTCCGGCAGCAGGTGGTCGCTCACCCCGCGGGTGCTGAGCATCGGGCAGCACTACTCGGCGTCGCACGCGATGATCGAGCTCGCGCAGCCGCACCTGCTGGAGCTCTCCGCGAAGACCGGTGAGTCAGCTTCGCTCGCGGCGCTGGACGGACGCGACGCGGTGTACGTCGCGCGCGTGCCGGTGCGGCGGATCATGAGCATCAACGTGTCGATCGGCACCCGGATCCCGGCCTACGCGACATCGATGGGCCGTGTGCTGCTCGCGTGGGCGCCGGACGTGATCGTCGACGAGATCGTCGCGGGCGGGCTGCCGGCGCTGACTAAGCACACGGTCACGGACGTCGAAGCGTTTCTAGGGGTGCTGCGGCAGGTTCGCTCGGACGGGTGGTCGATCGTCGCGGAGGAGCTGGAGATCGGCCTGCTCTCGGTCTCCGCGCCCGTCCGCGACCGGTCCGGCGAGGTGGTCGCCGCGCTCGCGTCCTCCACCTCCGTCGGGCGATCATCTGTTGAGGCGATCCGGTCGGATGTGGTGCCATTGCTGCTCGACGCCGCGGAGCGGATCAGCGCCGATCTGGGTCACAAGAGCTCGGCGCGGCGCGAAGGGTTCTACTAGACCCTGGGAGGACGGATGTCCGCTCGGCCGCGGGTCCTGGTCATCGGTACCGGGTTCGCCGGGTTCCACTGTCTGCGCAAGCTCGAACGGAAACTCACCGAGGACGCGGCCGAGCTGGTCGCGATCAACCCGGCCGACTACATGCTCTACATCCCGCTGCTGCCCGAGGTGTCCGGCGGCGTGCTCGACCCGCGCCGGGTCGCCGTGCCGCTGCGGAACACCTTGAAGCGCACCAAACTCGTGCTCGGCGCGGCGACGGGCATCTCGCTGGAGAAGAGCTGCGTGCAGGTGATGGACGTCGAGGGGCGGTCCAGCGAACTCTCCTACGACCGGCTGCTGATCGCGTCCGGCAGCGTCACGCGGTTGCTGTCGATTCCGGGTGTCGCCGAGCACGCCAAGGGTTTCCGCACCGTCGCCGAGGCCATCCACCTGCGCGACCACGTGCTGCGGCAGCTCGAACTCGCCGACCAGTCCGACGATCCGGAGGAACGCCAGGCGCGGTGCACGTTCGTCGTGGTGGGCGCCGGATACACGGGCACCGAGGTGCTCGCCCAGACGCAGCTGCTGACCCAGGACGCGTGGCGGCACCTGCCCCGGCTTCGCGACGTGAAGCCGCGCTGGATCCTCGTCGACATCGCGCCACGGGTGCTGCCCGGCCTGGACCCGCGACTGTCCGAACCCACGAGGAAGGTGCTGCTGCGGCGCGGTGCCGAGGTCAGGCTGGAGACCAGCCTCAAGGAGATGACCGACACCTGCGCCCGGCTCTCCGACGGCACCGAGATCCAGACCCGCACGGTGGTGTGGTGTGTCGGCGTGCGGCCGGATCCGCTGGTCAGCACGTTGAACAGGCCCGCCACCAACGGTCGCGTCGACACCGACACGTCGTTGCAGGTGTGCGAGAACGTGTGGGCGGCAGGGGACGCGGCGGCCGTGCCGGACCTGGTGCGGCCAGGGGAGATCACCGCGATGACCGCACAGCACGCCGAACGCCAGGGCCGGGTCGCGGCTCTGAACATCGCGGCGTCGCTCGGGTACGGCGAAGCGCGCGAGTACAAGCACAAGGACCTCGGCTTCGTCGTCGACCTCGGCGGCTGGCAGGCGGTCGCGAACCCGTTGGGCGTGCCGCTGACGAGCCTGCCCGCGAAGGCCGTGACGCGCGGCTACCACCTGATGGACCTGCCGTACGGACGGTTCCGGACGGCCGCGAACTGGATCACCGAGCTGGGCGCCGGGCGGCAGATCACGCACTTCGGTGTGGTGCCGGACCGCGGAATCACGCTGGCGCAAGCGGACCTGCCCCCTGCCGCAGCCGGTCGCGGTGACTAGGATGAACTGGTGGTAGCGCAGGGGGAGCAGCCGACGTTGGCCGAGCGGCTGGATCGGCTTTTCAAGGCGGTGCGCCCTGGCGGCCAGCGCGAGTACACGTACGAAGAAGTCGCCGCGCAGATCCGCGAGCAGGGCATCTCGATCTCGCACACGTACGTCTGGCAGCTGCGCAAGGGGTTGCGTGACAACCCGACCAAGCGCCACCTGGAGGGGCTCGCGCAGTTCTTCGGCGTGCCGACGTCGTACTTCCTCGACGACGACAACAGCGGCATCGAGGACCAGCTGGAGCTGCTGGTCGCGTTGCGGGACAGCGATGTGCGCTCGCTGGCGTTGCGGGCCTCCGGGTTGTCCCCGGCGAGCATCAAGGCGGTGCTGGGGATGATCCAGCACGCGCGGACGATCGAGGGCCTGCCGCCCGCGGACGACGAGTCGTGAGACGGCTGCGAAGACAGGCGAAGGACCGGCTCGCGGGCTTCGAGGTGCCGAAGCCGTTCTCGATCGAGGCCTTGTGCGCGCAGGTTTCCGCCAGTCGCGGGCGTGCGCTGCACCTGCATCCCTTGCCGTACAACGGAGCCGCGGACCTGCCGTGCGGACTGTGGGTGGCGACGGCCCAGGCGGACCACATCTTCCACGCGCGCGGTGCGTCGGCGTTGCACCAGCAGAACATCATCCTGCACGAGATCGGTCACATGCTCTGCGACCACACGCTCGACAGCGCTGACGGGGTGACCGCGCTGCTCGGCGATCTCGACCCGGCGGTGGTACGGCGCGTGCTGGCGCGCACCCGGTATTCGACGCCTGCCGAGCAGGAGGCCGAGATGGTCGCGGCGCTGATCCGCGAGCAGGCGGGCTGGAGCATCGCGCCGGCACGTCCCGATGGCGCGCTGGGTCTGATGAACGACGTGTTCGGGGACCGGTAGCCGTGGTGGAGTTCCCGTCGCTGGAACTGCCGATCCCCGTGCTGGCAGTGCTCGTCGTGGTCTGGGGTTTCGTGCTGTTCCGGCTGCGGACGGTGCGTCGTTCGCCCCAGGACCGGACAGTGGCGCTGGCGTTCCTGTGCTTCGCCCTGTCGTCCACGTTCGTCGTCCGCGAGGTCCGATACGCGGTGGACCGGCTCGCCGGGGTGCCGGACCTGGCGCTGCTGATCGGTCACCTGACGGGCCTCGCCGGTGTCGCCTTCGTGCTGCGGTTCGGGTTGATGGCGATGGGAACGAGCACCCGGTTCGTGACGGTGGGCCGGTACGTGCTGGTCGTGGCCGCGGTCGTGCTGGTCGCTGTGTTCCCTCTGATTCCCCGTGATCTGGAGAAACCGGACTTCGGGTACTTCCACCCGACCCATCCCGCGGTGATCACCTACCAGTTGGTGGACATCTCCACCATGTGCGCTGGCGTGATCGCCGGAGCCGTCGTCCTGTTCCCGTTGTGGCGGCGCAGGGCTTCCGGACCGTTGCGGGTGGCGTTGTTCCTGCTGTGGCTGGGATGCCTGTCGGTCACCGTCTACTCGGGATGCCGCTACTGGTACGTGATCTGGTACGGCCTCGGGATCGTTCCCCAAGGCACCCAGTACACGAAGTACGGCCAGTTCACGGAGATCGCGCTGTACCTGGGGATGCTGCTCGCGGTGCTCGGCGGGCTGATCCAGGCGGGGCTGTCGGCGGCGCGGTGGTTCCGCCGGCTGCGCGGGTACCGGCGGCTCGGTCCGTTGTGGACGGAGCTGGTGGCCGCCGTGCCGTCCGTGGTGCTGGAACGCGCGGGCGGGTCGCTGGAGCTGCGCCTGTACCGGCGGACCGTCGAGATCCGGGACGCGCAGCTGGAGCTGTCCGGCCGCGTTTCCCCTGACACGCGGGCCTTTGCCGGGATGGCGCTGGAGGAAGCCGGGATCGGCGATCCGCTGTCCCTGGACGCGTGCGTGCTCCGGATCGGGTTGGCTTCACCTGCGGCGTTGCACCCGGCGGAGACCTCGGCGTGGTCGGCGGCGTCCAATTTGGACGACGAGCTGGACGACCTGCTGGCGTTGGGCCGGGAGATGAGGAACCCGGCCGTCGTGGCGGCGGCCGGGCGCAGCCTCATGCCCCTGTGACGCCGTCGATGCCCTCGCGCAGGAAGTCGGCGTGGCCGTTGTGGCGCGCGTACTCGTGGCACAGGTGGTGCATGACGAGCCTCAGCGACACCTGCTCGCCCCACCGCGGCTGGTAGCCGAGGACGTCGAGCGACTCGGCCTCGCGCTCGATCCTGCGCGCGTGCTCCACCTCGTTCTGCCACGCCTCGAACGCCTCCGACCGGTTCGAGTTCGAGGCGTCGTAGGCCACCTGGTAGTCGTTCTCGGCGGACCACACCAGCGGGATGTCCTCACCGTTGATGACCTTGCGGAACCAGGTGCGCTCGACCTCCGCCATGTGCCGGACCAGGCCGAGCAGCGTGAGCGTGGACGGCGGCATCGAGCGGCGGCGCAGGTCTTCGTCGGACAGGCCGTCGCACTTCATCGCGAGGGTGGCGCGGTGGTAGTCGAGGAACACGCGCAGGGTCTCGCGCTCGTCCGCCTGGAGTGGTGGGCTGGGGCGTTCGGTGGTCACGGGGGCAGTCTTTCATCAGGATGATCCCGTGGACCTGGAATTGGCGGGACGCCGGTACATCGTCACCGGCGGGAGTCGCGGGATCGGCCGGGCGATCGTGTCCGTGCTGCTCGACGAGGGTGCGCGGGTGGCGACGTGTGCGCGCACGGATCCGGGGTGGGGACCGGAAGTGCTGGCTCGCGTCGGTGACGTGCGAGACCGCGAGTGGATGCGGGAGTTCGTGGCGGAGGTGGCCGCGGAGTTCGGCGGGCTCGACGGCGTGGTCGCGAACGCTGGTGCCGGAGCGGTCGGGGGAGTGCTGGACACGCCGGCCGAGGTGTGGCGAGAACAGTGCGATCTGAAGGTTGCGAGCGTTCTCAACCTGGTCGAACCCGCGGCCGCGCACATGATCGGGGGCGCTGTCGTGGTGCTGAACGGGGTGACCGCGCGCTCTCCCGACCTGGACATGGCGGCGGTGAGCGCCGCGCGGGCAGCGGTGGGGTCGGTGGCGGAGATGCTGGCCGCGACGCTCGCACCCCGCGTCCGCGTCAACACCGTCAACCTCGGCGCGATCCGCACCGAACGCCAGCACGCCAAGCACGCGCGGTCGGGCACGTCGCTGGACTTCGCCGCGTGGGAGGCCGAGGAGGCGCGCCGGCGCGCAATCCCGCTCGGCAGGTTCGGCTCACCCGAGGAGGTCGCGCCGGTCGTCGCGATGCTGCTGTCGCCGAGATCGTCCTATGTGGTCGGTGCGACGGTGGACGTGTCCGGCGGCCTCTAGGGCCTGT
>NZ_JYJG01000541.1 GCF_000955955.1 Lentzea aerocolonigenes | reverse complement strand
AACAGGACTCGCCCATCGCAAGGTGACCACCTACGGACCCGACGGACCCAGCGCACGGAACGCGACGTACTCAGCACCCCTGACAAGATCGAAAAGCAAAAGGCCCCCAGCCAAAGCCGAGGGCCTCCCACAACAACAAACCCTACTTCGCGTCATCCCCACCATCAGGCAGCTGCACGTCCTCCACAGCCTTCCCACCCTTGGTGGCCGCCGGCATCAAGCCGTCCAAAGCCGCCCCAGCAATCCGCCGGAACGCCCTCCTCGGCCGAGCCCTCTCCAACACCGCGACCTCAAGCTTGGCAGCCGGCAAAATCTCCGCCGCACCGTTCCCGGTGGACGGCGACCCAGCCGACAACGCCTTGACAGCGACAGGAACCGCCTCAGCCAGCGAAAGCCCGTCGGCGAACGCCTCCTTCAGGGCGGCGTTCGCGGCATCCACAGTGCCACCCATCACGATGTACTGCGGTTCGTCCACAATGGACCCGTCGTACGTCAACCGGTACAACGTGTCCGTGTCGGCGGAGTCCGACACCTCTGCCACGCAGATCTCCACCTCGAACGGCTTGATCTGCTCGGTGAAGTAGGTGCCCAGGGTCGTGGCGTACACGTTCGCCAGCGACCGGGAGGTGACGTCGCGCGGGTCGTTCTGGTACCCGCGTACGTCGGCGAACCGGATTCCGGCCTGCCGCAGGTTCTCGAACTCGCTGTACCGGCCCACGGCCGCGAAGCCGATGCGGTCGTAGATCTCCGAGACCTTGTGCAGCGTGCTCGAGGGGTTCTCCGCGACGAACAGAATGCCGTCCGCGTACTTCAGCACGATGACGCTGCGACCCCTGGCGATGCCCTTGCGGGCGTACTCGGAGCGGTCGCGCATCACCTGCTCTGCCGATGCGTACAGCGGCATCGTCATGGGTGGTGCTCCTGACGTCAGAAGAGGATCGGGACTCAGCCTGCGGGGCGGGACCGGCGGCCTTCGACGACCGCGTCCGCGACCGTGGCGACCTGCGAATCCGGGACCTCGACGGCGCCGTCGGCGCCGTTGATGGTGACCACGACCGGGTAGAGGCGGCGGACCGGGTCCGGGCCGCCGGTGGCCGAGTCGTCGTCCGCCGCGTCGTACAGCGCCTCGACGACCGAACGGATCGCGGCGTCCGCGTCGGCGTCCGGGTCGTAGAGCTTCTTCAGCGCCGACTTCGCGAAGAGCGAGCCCGAGCCGACCGCCTGGTAGCCCTGCGACTCCTCGTAGCGGCCACCGGTGACGTCGTAGGAGACGATGCGGCCCGCGCGGTCCGAGTCCGTGGCCGAGGTGTCGTACCCGGCGAACAGGGGCACCACGGCGAGGCCGGCCATGGCCGCGTCGAGGTTGCCCCTGATCATGGCCGAGAGACGGTTGGCCTTGCCGTCGAGCGACAGCGAGACGCCCTCGATCTTCTCGTAGTGCCGCAGTTCGACCGTGTACAGCCGCACGATCTCGATCGCGATGCCCGCCGTGCCCGCGATGCCGACGGCCGAGTGGTCGTCGGTCACGAAGACCTTCTTCATGTCGCGCTGGGCGATGACGTTGCCCATCGTCGCGCGCCGGTCACCGGCGATCACGACCCCGCCCTTGTAGGTGGCCGCGACGATCGTCGTCCCGTGCGGGGCCTGGACGGTCCCCTCCGGGAGCTTGCGGCCGGAAGGCAGCATGTCGGGTGCCTGTGCACGCAAGAAGTCCGTGAACGACGACGAGCCGGGCGTCAGGTACGCCGGAGGCAGCGCCGCGGCCGGGTAACGCCCGGTCGAGCTGTTGTCCATGTGTTGGTTGTTCTCCCGTCCCCGAAGATGGTCGGCAGGCCCCCGAAGGCCTACTGACCACCCTTCTGCACGTATGCGCGGACGAAGTCCTCCGCGTTCTCCTCGAGCACGTCGTCGATCTCGTCGAGGATCGCGTCCACGTCCTCGCCGAGCTTCTCGCGGCGTTCCTGACCTGCTCCGGCAGCGCCCTCGGCACCTTCGTCGCCGTCGCCACCACCCTGGCGCTGCTTCTGTTCCTGGGACATCTCGGCCTCCCACTGACTCGCCTGACAAGAACACTACCCAGCGGCACCGACAAAAATCCTGAGCCACTCGGGTAGACGATCACCCGCGAGTCAGCGCGTCCACCAGCTGCTCGGCGGTGTCAGAGGCCTCCAGAAGGGCTCCGACGTGCGCTTTCGTGCCTCGCAGCGGCTCCAGCGTGGGAATCCGCACGAGAGATTCTCGACCGAGATCAAAGATCACCGAGTCCCACGATGCAGCCGCGACCGAGGTCGGGTAGCGCTCCAGGCACCGGCCGCGGAAGTACGCACGCGTGTCCTCGGGCGGCGTGGTGATGGCCGCGCGCACCTCTTCCTCGCTGACCAGGCGCTTCATCGAGCCGCGCGCGACCAGGCGGTTGTAGAGGCCCTTGTCCAGCCGGACGTCGGAGTACTGCAGGTCGACCAGCTTGAGCCGGGCCGCGCCCCACTCCAGGCCGTCGCGCTGCCGGTAGCCCTCGAGCAGCCGCAGCTTCGCGACCCAGTCGAGCCGGTCGGCGCACTCCGCCGGGTCGCGGGCCAGCGCGTCGAGCACCTCGCCCCACACGCGCAGGACATCGCGGTCGCCGATGCCCTCCTTCTCGACGAACGCGGCGGCGCGCTCGTGGTAGGCGAACTGCACGTCGAGAGCGGTGAACTTGCGCCCGCCGGTCATCTCGACCTTGGTCTTGAGCGTCGGGTCGTGGCTGATCTGGTGCACCGCGCGCACCGGGTCGACCATGCGCAGGTCGTCGAACCGCAGCCCGGACTCGATCATGTCCAGCACCAGCGAGGTCGTGCCGACCTTGAGGTACGTGGAGTACTCGGCCAGGTTCGCGTCGCCGATGATGACGTGCAGGCGGCGGTACTTGTCCGCGTCCGCGTGCGGCTCGTCGCGCGTGTTGATGATGCCGCGCTTGAGCGTCGTCTCGAGGCCGACCTCGACCTCGATGTAGTCGGCGCGCTGCGAGAGCTGGTAGCCCGCCTCCTCGCCGGACGGCCCGATGCCGACGCGACCGGAACCGGTGATGACCTGGCGCGACACGAAGAACGGCGTCAGACCGGCGATCACCGCGGTGAACGGCGTCGACCGCTGCATCAGGTAGTTCTCGTGCGTGCCGTACGACGCGCCCTTGCCGTCGACGTTGTTCTTGTACAGCTGCAGCCGGGGCTGGCCGGGCACGGTGGCGGCCTTCAGCGCGGCCTCCTCCATCACCCGCTCCCCCGCCTTGTCCCAGATCACCGCGTCGCGCGCGTTGGTGACCTCGGGAGCCGAGTACTCGGGGTGCGCGTGGTCGACGTAGAGCCGCGCGCCGTTGGTGAGGATGACGTTCGCCGCGCCCAGGTCCTCGACGTCGGAGTCGGCGGGGTGGCCACCGGGGCTGCCCAGGTCGAACCCGCGCGCGTCGCGCAGCGGTGACTCCACCTCGTAGTCCCACCTGGCACGCCTGGCGCGCGGTATGTCCGCCGCCGCCGCGTACGCGAGCACCACCTGTGTCGAAGTGAGCACCGGGTTCGCGGTCGCGTCGCCCGGCACTGAGATGCCGTACTCGACCTCGGTTCCCATGATCCGCCGCATACGCAACACCTTATGACCTGCCCCTGACAACCAGCGTGAGGGGAGCTTCCGAGTTGAAGCTCCCCTCACCCTATTCACCCGGATGCCAGTCCTGCTGCGGGGCGAATCCGAGAAGCACCGCGAGAAGGCCCGAAAGCCGCCACGACCGCGAGCGCCACGACCACCGAAGCCCCGATGACCAGCGGCAACACGACCTTCAAGCCTGGCAGCGACATGTCGATGCCGGTCGACAGGATCGCGATCTCCGCGTAACCGAACCCGAGCACTCCGCCACCGATCACCCCGACCAGGGCCAGCATGACCGCTTCAGCGATGACTCCGCCCTGCAGCCCGCCTTGAGTGACGCCCAAGGCGCGCCTGAGTGCGAGCTCCTTGCGGCGTTCCTGCACCGAGATGGTCAGCGCGGTGCCGATACCGGTCACGGCGACCGCCACGGACAGGCCGAGCAACACCATCATCAGCACGGTGCCGAGGTGCATGTACCGGTCGGCCTCGGCGCGCTCGTCCGCGTCCGTCCGCACGATCACGGTCGGGTTGTTCGGCAGCGCGGACTGCAGCTGAGCCCGGAACTGGGCCGGGTCCACGCCCGGCTTCAGCGCGACGAACACCTTCTCCACAGGCCCCGAGGTCTGGCCGCCGATGATCGGCGTGAAGCCGGTGAGGCTGCCGGGCACGGTGCCGACGACCTCGTACTGCTTGCCGCCGAACTCGACGTACGGCTTGTCCGCCCAGTGCTCCGGCACGAGCGCGGTCCCGGAGACGAACTGGTCGGTGACGGACACGTCCTGCGCCTTGAGCCACGCCTTGAGCTGCCCGGGGTCGGCGCCGAGCGGCCCGTCCTCCTCGGTCTTGTGCAGCGCGACGCTCGCCTCGGCGTCCGCCTGTGCCGGGATGTCGGGCAGCGCCCGGCCACCCGCGTCGACCACGGTGGCGTCCGGGCGCTTCTCGTTGGCGTACGCCGACGCCACGTCCTGCACGCCACCCAGCACGACCAGGAAGAACGTCACCATCGAGCTGGCCAGCAGCAACGGCAGCGCGACCGACGCCGACCGCTGCGGCATCCGGCGCACCTCGGCGCCGGCGAGCTTCCACTGGGTGCCGCCGATCTTGCCGAACAGGCGCGCGATGAACGGGACGGTGACCGGGCCGAGGATCCAGAACAGGCCGGTCACCGCGGCGATCGCGGAGAACGTGACGGACAGGGGCGCCGCGGTCGTGCCCTTGGCGGCGATGGCCACCATCGCCAGCAGCGCCGCGCCGGCGGTGAACAGCAGGCCGAACACGAGCCGCAAGCGACGCACGGACCGTGGCGGCACCTCGTTCTCCGCGTCACGCAACGCGGCCAACGGCGAGACGCGCGCGGCGTTGATCGCGGGCCGGACTGCGGCCATCACGCTCAACAGCGCGGCAACGACAACTCCGAGGATCACGTACCCGAGCGACGGCAGCAGTTCCGGGCTGAGCTCCACGGCGCCGAACAACGCGGAGATGCCGGTGACGTCGAACGTCCGCGCCAGCACCCACGCCATCGGCCCGCCGAGCAGCGCGCCACCCACGCCCGCCAGAGCACCCGTGATCAGCGCCTCGAACAGGCTCCTGCGCACCAACGGCCCGCGCTGGGCACCGATGCACCGCAGCAACGCCGTCTGCCGCTGACGTTGCGCGTAGACGGCGCGGAAGGTGGCCGCGGCGACGAACACCGCCGTGGCCAGCGCGAGGATGCTGAACGGCAGCAGGATGAACGTCAGGTCGTTGCCGATCTTGTCGGCGTCCGGCGCCGGGTCCCACACGACGTACGAGGCCCCCGCCGCGCTCGCGACGGCATCGCGGGCACCGCCGATGACCCAGATCTCCTTGGTGAACGGCTCGGGGTCGAGCTTGCTCGCCAGAGCGGGCCCCGCGACCAGGATCGGCCGCGAGTCCATCCCGCCCTTCTTCATGACACCGCTGACCGTCACGTCGAACGGCTTGCCGTCCGCGGCGGCGAGCTTGACCTTGTCACCGGGCTTGAGACCGCGTTCGTACGCGGTGATCTTGTCGACGGCGACCTCGTTGTCGGCGGCCGGGGCCTTGCCCTCGGCCAGCGGCCAGCGCACCAGGTCCGGCTGCTGGACCTGCACCTCGGCCCGGTGCTCCCCCGCACGGCCGTTGCTGTCGAGCAGGTCGGCCTTCGCCTCCTGCACCGGCACCGCCCGGCCGACCGCGGAGAGCTTGGCGAGCAACGCGGCGTCCAGCTTCGGGCGGTTCGCCTCGGTGGCGTTGCTGTCGTAGGGCTGTTGTTTCACGTCCACCACGTGACTCACCGTGGACGGGGTGAGGGGCGCGCCCTCGTCGACCGACCTGGTGAGCGCGTCGCTCAGCACCAGGGCGGCCAGCAGGCAGGCCACGCCGACGACGAGCGCGACGCCGGGCAGCAGCGCGCGACCCGGCCGGGCGCGGAACTCGGCGACGCCGAGCCGCAGGGAAGTGGACACGAATCCTCCTCGGTGACGTCTGACCCTCACGAAGGTAGGAAGGGAGACGATCAGCGGGCGTCGGACTGAAGTAGCAAGCTCGCGTACGACCACAGGAGGACCCCGGGATGATCAACCTCTACGACGAGGACGCGAACGTGATCGGCGAGGTGACCCGCGAGCGCATGCGGGCGGAGAACCTCTGGCACGGCTGCGTCCTGACCGTCGTGTTCTCCTCGGACGGCGAACGCGTCTACGTGCACCGCCGCACCGACACCAAGGACGTCTTCCCGGGTCTCTACGACTACGCGGCCGGTGGCGTGATCGACGCGGGCGAGACCCCGGACGTGGCAGCCCGGCGCGAACTGAGCGAAGAACTCGGCGTCGAGGCGCCCCTGACGTTCCTCTTCCAGACCACCTACGTCGATGAGCAGACCCGCTATCACGCGTGGGTCTACGAGACGCGCACCGACGGCCCGTTCACCCACCAGCCCGAGGAGGTCGCCTGGGGCGGGTGGATGGACCTCGGCGAGCTGCGCGGCAAGATCGACGACCCCGGCTGGCCGCTGGTGCCGGACGGTCGCGAGATCGGCCAGGAGTGGTTGCGCCGCAGCGGTTCCTAGAGCCAGCCGCGCTCGTCGGCCACCCGCAGGGCCTCCATCCGGTTGCGGGTGCCGGTCTTGGTGGTGGCCCCCGACAGGTAGTTCCGCACGGTGCCCTCGGCGAGGTACAGCCGGGCCGCGATCTCGGCCACGGTGGCGCTGGAGCGGGCCGCGATGAGCACGTCGCGTTCGCGGGCGGTGAGCGGCGACTCGCCCGCTGCCAGGGTGGCCGCGGCGAGCGCCGGGTCCACCACGCGCTCGCCCGCCATCACCCGCCGGATCGCGTCGGCGAGCGCGTCGGCCGGCGCGTCCTTCACGACGAACCCGACGGCACCCGCCTCCATCGCCCGGCGCAGGTAACCGGTGCGGCCGAACGTGGTCAGGACGACGACGCGGCAGTCCGGCACCTGCGCGGTCAGCACCGCGGCCGCCGCGAGCCCGTCCAGGCCGGGCATGTCGATGTCCAGCAACGCGACGTCCGGTCGGTGCTCCAGCGCCGCGGCGGTGACCTCGTCGCCGCGGCCCACCGAGGCCACCACCTCGAAGTCAGGTTCGAGGTCGAGCAGGACGCCGAGCGCGTGCCGGATCAGCTCCTGGTCGTCGGCGAGCAACAGCCTGATCGTCATACCGCCACCCTCAAACACCAGCCGCGAGGCTGCGCGGGACCCGCGGTCAGCATTCCACCGGCCTGCGCGACCCTGGCCCGCAGACCGTCCAAACCGGACCCCGCGCCCGCCGCGCCTCCGATCCCGTCGTCCCGGACCTCCACTGTGGACGCGGTGACCTCCACGGTGCACCGGCCGGCCCGGGCATGCCGCACCACGTTCGTCACACCTTCCCGGACGACCCAGCCGAACAGTTCCTGACGCTCCACCGGCACCGACTCGACGGCGGTGGGCAGGTCGGCCGCGATCCCGGCCGCACGCAGCAGTTCCCGGCCTCTGGCGAGCTCGCCGGCGAGCGTGACGTCCTGGTAGCCGGACACCGCGGCCCGCACGTCGGCCAGCGCCTGCCGGGCCAGCTGCTCCACCGACTCCATCTCGGCGCGTGCCGCCACCGGTTCCAGCCTTCTGGCGAGCGCGCTCTTCACGGTGATCGCGGTGAGCGAGTGGCCGAGCAGGTCGTGCAGGTCGCGGGCGATCCGGTTGCGCTCGGCCTCGGAGGCCAGCCTGGCCACCTCCGCCTGGGCCTCGCGCAGTTGCTGGTTGGCCGTCGCGGTGCCGCTGAACGCGTGCACGAGCAGCGCGGTGAAGACCACGGCGACGGCGAAGTACCAGCTCGCTTCGGTGTCCCAGCCGACCGCCGGCGGCACGAGCACGCACGCCGCAGCGCCCAGCACCACGAGAGCTGACGCCGTCCACGCGCCGACCCGCGCAGCCGCCGACGGCACGATCATCGCGGCGAGGATGAGCACCATCTCGTGGGCCAGCGGCGCGAGCAGCACGGCCAGCACCGTCATCAACGCGACCAGCGACCAGTAGATCCGCCAGGCCGATCGCATCGAGGCCAGCACCACCCCGAGGTAGCAGGCGGAGACCGCCACCAGCAGCAGGTAGCCCGCCACGAGCCCGGCGCCGCGGGCGTGCTGGTTGACGCCCGCGGCCGCGAGGAACGGGTAGCAGAGCATGCCCAGCGAGAGCAGCAACCGGCGCCTTTGATCCACGCCGACGACCCTACGAGGCCGCGAAGGTGGCGCGCACGCTGCGGGCGAACGTCAGCAGGACGACGATGATCAGCAGCGCGCCGCACACCCCGTTCGCGATCTTGAACCAGACCGGGAAGGAACCGGGGATGGACTCGATCACGAGGACGGCCACCACCTGGGCCAACGCGATGATCTTCACCCTGCGGTAGTTGCTCCGCGAGCCGCCGGCCATGGAGACGCCGAGCGCGAACGTGATCAGCGACGCGACCGCGAGGATCGAGCCGCGGATCCACACCGCGTCGGTGACGACGTCGGGGTTGCCGCTGAACACCACGATCGCCAGCAGCGTCAGCACGCTCACGGCCGCGTAGCCGCCGAGCAGTTTCTTGGCGATGTCCAGCTTCTCGCGGGCATCGGGGTCGGTCACAGTCAGCTTCGTCATGCCGTCAATGCTGGTTGGCGAGCGTTTTCGCGGGTAGCGATGATCCGCACGTCCTCGCCGTGACATCTGTCAGAAATCGGGCATCTAGTTCCAACTGAGACCCGCGCGGGTCTTCCAGTACTGTTCGGCGGGCTCGGCCAGATCGGGCAGGTCGACCTCGATCCGCATGGCGTCCACATTGGACCGAAGCTGGTCCGGGCTCGCTGCACCTGACAACACGCGGTGTACCCACGGCTGTTGCGCGATTGCCGCCAGCGCGACGGCGTCAGGCCCGACGCCCAGCGCTTCCGCCTGTGCCGCAACCGCTTGCGGCGGGTCGACGACGAGGCGTCCGTTGGCGACACCCTCTTTGATCATCACGTGCAACCCGGCGTCGTGCGCCTCCTCGAGCGCAGCCCCCGCCGAGGTCTCCAGCACGTTCCAGGTGGCCTGGACCGATCGGAAGATCCCGAGGTCCAGAGCTTTGCGGATGGTGTCCGCCTGCCGCGGTCCAGAGGTCGTGAAGCCGATGTCCGGTTCGATCTCCAGCATGGCCTCCTGCAGTGCCTTGTCCTCGAACAACGGACTGTCCGCGGTCAGCGAGTGCACCTGGTAGAGATCGACCTGTTCGAGCAGAGCACTGGTCTCCTGCCACTGCCGGGTGAACTGCGCAAGCGAGTGCTCCTTGATCTCGTGCACCTCGGCATCCGACCGCCAGTCCGCCGTGTACTCGTAACCCCACTTGCTGCACACCGTGACGTCACCGTGCCAGGGCATCCATTCCGAGAGAAACTGCTCAGCAAGGCCGTACGAGCGGGCCGCGTCCACCCACCGGATGCCCAGCTCGTAGGCCGTGTCGAGCACCAGGTGGCACTGCGCGCGCATGGACTCAACATCGCGCACGGCAGGCAGCGCGTCCTCCCGGCCCAGGTTGATGTAGGCGGGGCGACCGAGCGAGGCGAGGCCGAGCGCGAGTTGAGCCATGCCACCAACGTTAGATCACCACTGGTCGGCGGACCGCACGATGTCGCGCACCCAGACACCGGCCGGCTTGAGCTTGCTCGTGCCGCTGAACGACGTGCCCGAGCAGGTGCCCTCCTTGAACACCGCGCCGGACCGCTCGTCGTCGGAGAAGTTCCAGTTCGTCCAGGAGATCTTCTTGCGCTTCATCAGGTCGATGTACTTCTGCGCCATGGCGAAGTCGTTCGGCCCGTCACCGGTGGCCTCCTGGGTGCCGAACTCCGTCACGAAGACCGGGACCTTGCTGGAGACCTTGTCCAGCACCGAGACGTAGTCGTCGCGGTGCTCCTTCGCGTAGAAGTGGAAGGAGTACATGAAGTTCGTGGCGTTGACCTTGTTGTTCAGCACCACCGACGGGTCCTGCTCGTCGGAGTGCCCGAACGTCGACCAGCCGTTCGTGCCGGAGATGATCAGGCTGTCCGGGTCCTCCGCGCGAATGACCGGGATGAGCTGCTCGGCGTAGGACTTGATCTTCGGCCACGACACGTGGTTCGGCTCGTTCGCGATGTCGTAGATGATGTTCGTCTTGTCCTTGTGCCGCGCGGCGATCTCCTTGAAGAACGTCTTCGCCTTCGCGGTGTAGACGTTCGGGTCGCCGGGGTCGAGCTGGTGCCAGTCGACCAGCACGTAGAGGCCGCGACGCGTGGCCTCCTCGATGTAGCCGTGCACCAGGTCCGTGAACTTGCGCGGGTTCGTCTCGTAGCCGTCCTCCTTCGCCGCGACGTACATCGCGACGCGGACGACGTCGGCCTTCCAGTCGTTCTGCAACGCGTCCCACCACTGGGACTTGGCGCACTGCTGGTACCACTGGATGCCGTGGGTGCTCATGCCGCGCAACTGGATGGCTTTGCCGTCCTTGTTGCACAGCTGGACTCCGCAGACCTTCAGCTGACCGTTGACCGCCGCGGGCGAACCCGCCGGCAGCGCGGCGCCGGCGGTCGTCACCGATGCCAGCGGGAGCACGACGACTGCCGCGGCGGACACCGCCACAGACCTCAGCCAAGCCATACAGCTTCCCCTCTCGAACTGCGCGGCGGCGTTTGGGGAAAGGTATGGATCACTTCGAGAGACGGTCAACGAATCCCGGCAGAACTGTCCTAAAAGGCAAGCGGCACAACGGAGAACGGCGGTCCCGGGAGGACCGCCGTTCTCGTGACCCGCCGGGGTCGGTTCTAGTAGTGCTTTGTTGGGTCAGC
>NZ_JYJG01000540.1 GCF_000955955.1 Lentzea aerocolonigenes | reverse complement strand
GGCAAAAGCCAAGACGCCTCGGCTGCGCCATCGGTACTGCTCGCCTTCGGCATCGCTTAGGGCCGCCGCCTTCGGCGTCGGGGGTTTTGGCGTCTGCAAGTACTACCAACTCTTGATCGGAAAGCCTGTAACTACCGCCAACTGGGGTGGGTGTGGTTATTGGCCGTTTTCCAGGTTTTTGCAGGTGGGTGGGGGCAGCGGGTTCAGGGGGCTGCACGGCCAACCCGAAGGCTGTTGTGGCGGGGTGGTGGTGGCCGCTGGTGGGGGCGGCGGGGCCGGGTTCGTCACGGCTGGGGGTGGGGTGGTGGTTTTCTTCGGAGTGGCTTGTGTGCTCGGGGGCGAGCTGTCGGGGCTCGACGACGGGGCGCTCTCGGAGGTCGAGGACCCTGTTGAGCTGGATGACGGGTTCGGGGTGGAGGTGATCCAGCTGGAGGCGGGAGGTCTGTTCGGCGGGGCTTCTTCTGCCACGCCGTGGATCGCCATGCCCACTAGAACGCCTAGCAACGCGGACCCGAGCACGGCGGAGCCACCTGCGGCCCACAGTGCGCGCACAGCAGTCCTCCTTCGAGATGCTCACGGGATGGAGTCGGGCGATCACGCTCCTGGCACAGTACCGGCTGGGCCGGTCGCAGGAGAACGCTCACCTGCTTGCCTTATCGGCTCCTTGATGGCCCCGGTTGAGTGATCGCTGTCACTGATCTGTGATCCGGGCGAGTACCAGACTGGCCCCGGAAAGGCCTGCCACCAGCACGGTTCCGGTCAGGTGCCACGTTGGAGCGTCACCCGTGCAGGTGAACACATCGGTGAAGCGTTCTGAGGAGCAGGTGACGAACGGGACGGAGCTGAGGGCGATGGAGGCCGCTGCCACGCCGCCCAGAAGTGCGGAGCCGAAGGTGCGCATCAACGGGAAGGCGGCATTGGCCGTGCCCACGGCGGCTATGGCGAAGAGGAGGGGGACGGGCTTGGGGAAGAGGCCTGTCAGCGCGCAGCCGACCATCAGGACACCGAGCACGGCCTGGCCGATCCTCGCCTGCGTCGCCACGGAGAGGACCCTAACAACTCCGTAAGCTCTTTTTGGACCGGTTCGGGCCAGTATTTTCGGTATGCCGCAACGTCGAATTCTGGTTCCTGTCGCAGTCGTGCTGGTTGTTGCGCTCGGGGTCGGGTTGTACCTGTTCCAGCCGTGGCGGCTTCTGACGGTTCGCGAAACGCATGAAGCGCTGCTCGTGCCCGCCTCGACGACTGCGTCCATGCCCACTCACACGCCCACTCAGGTGCCGGAATCGCCCAAGGAGGTTGCGGTAGGCGAGTGGCGCTCACTTGAGCACGCGACGACCGGTAAGGCGAGCCTCATCAAACTGCCGAACAACGCGTACTCGGTGCAGTTCGCTGCGTTGGACACGAGTGATGGTCCTGACCTGCACGTTTATCTCTCGCCGCACGCGTCGGACTCGCCGGAGAAAACGTTTGGTCAGGGATTCACGAGTCTCGGCAAGTTGAAGGGAAATCGTGGCGACCAGGTGTACGAAATTCCTGCCGGCGTGGACGTGTCCGCCATTCGGAGTGTCGTGATCTGGTGTCAGCGGTTCTCGGCGGGGTTCGCGGTAGCACCGTTGGAACAAGTATGAAACATCAACCAGGGCTTGCTCTGTTCACACTATTGACTTTCCTGGTCTAGACCACATAGCGTCAACAACAGGACACAACATCGTCCCTTGCCGATGGGCGTGCGGAAGCCCCATTGGCGAGGAGTACGGCTCACTGGGTGGGCCCTCGACCGGCGGTGACGCGACTCCAACTCCCCCCGGAGCCGCGTCACCGCCGGTGGCGTTTTAGTGTTGTTCGTGCACACCCGGACCGTGGCGATCCACTACGTGCGCGCGGCACTGCGCGCGTGCCCGTCGCCGTCCGAGGTCCTGGCGGGAGCCGGGATTCCGCCCAGCCTGCTCGCGGACGACCGGGCGCGGGTCACGCCCGCTCAGTACACGAAGCTCATTCAGACGCTCTGGGAAGTGCTCGACGACGAGTTCATGGGCTTCGGGCCGCGTCCGTCGAAACGCGGCACGTTCGCGATGATGTGCCTGCTGGCGGTGCACTGCCCGGACCTCGAGTCGGCGTTGAGGCGGGGGCTCGCGTTCTACGCGCTGTTCGACGAGCCGCTGGACCTGTCGCTCAACGCGGGGCGCTTCGAGCTGCACGTGCCCGGCGACCCCGACCACTTTCTGACGGAGTCGCTGCTGGTGCTGTGGCACCGCTTCTCGTCGTGGCTCATCGGGCGGCGCATTCCGCTGCAGGAGGCCGGGTTCGCCTATCCGGAACCGGTGCACGCCGCCGAGTACCACCTGATCTTCGGGTGCCCGCTGACTTTCGGCGCGCCGGCCACGGCGATCTCGTTCGACCCGAAGTTCCTGCGCATGCCGGTGGTGCAGGACGAGGCGGCGTTGCGGAGGTTCCTGCGGCACTCGCCGGCGGAGTTGTTGTCGCGCCGGGACCACGGGGCTGACACGGCGGGGCACGTGCGGCGGCTGCTCGGGCGCGGGATGAGCGGACTGGACGCCGTGGCGGCGCAGCTCGGGGTGTCGGCGCCGACGTTGAGACGGCGGCTGGCCGCTGAGGGGACGTCGTTTCGCGAGGTGCGCGAGCAGTTGTTGCGCGACCAGGCGGTGGCCTCGCTGGTGCGGGGCGGGGAGTCGGTGGAGGAGTTGGCGCTGCGCCTCGGGTTCTCCGAGGCGAGCGCCTTCCACCGGGCTTTCAAGCGGTGGACCGGGTCGTCGCCCGGTTCCTACCGGGCCTGAGTCACCAGTCCCAGGCGTCGCCGACGTCCGATGCCTGGATGGAATCGGCCTGGGGCAGGAGCGTGTCGATGGAGGCCGGGCCGGCCAGGGCCAGCATCGCGGCGGCAGCGGACACGATCGCGGTGAACATCTTCTTCATGCGACAGAGCTTGCGGCCGTCCGGTGGACGGCCGCAAGGGCTCCAAAACCTCCCAAAAGGTCAGAACTGGTCGCGGTCCTGCAGCGAGGCCGGCGGGCGGAACCGCTCCCCGTAGGTGTCCGCGAGGTAGTCCGCGCGCTCCACGAACGCCTGGACGCCGTAGGAGTTGATGAACTGCAACGTGCCACCGCTCCACGGCGCGAACCCGAACCCGAAGATCGAGCCGATGTTCGCGTCGGCCACGGACGTCAGCACGCCCTCGTCCAGGCACCGCACGGTTTCCAGCGACTGCACGAACAGCAGCCGGTCCCGCACGTCCTGCTCGGACACGCCGGCGTCGGCCTTGACGTACCGAGTCGTGAGCTCGGGCCACAGGAACTTCTTCGAGCCGTCCGAGGGGTACTCGTAGAAACCGGCACCCGTGGACTTCCCGCTGCGCCCCAAGCCGACCATCTCGCGGATCAGGTCGTAGGCCGTGCTCTCCGACACCAGCGAAGGATCATCGGCCAGCGTCTGGTCGTGGATCTTCAGCTGCAGCGACAGCGTCACCTCGTCCGACACGGCCAGCGGGCCGACCGCCATGCCGGCCTTCTTCGCGACGTTCTCGATCAACGCCGGCGCGACGCCCTCGGACAGCATCGTGATCGCCTCGATCACGTACGTCGCGAACGTGCGCGAGGTGTAGAAGCCGCGCGAGTCGTTGACCACGATGGGCGTCTTGCCGATCTGCCGCACGTAGTCCAGCGCCCGCTGCAACGTCTCCTGGGACGTCTGCTCGCCGCGGATGATCTCGACGAGCCGCATCTTCGGCACCGGCGAGAAGAAGTGCAGGCCGATGAACCGCTCGGCGTCCGGCACCGCCGCGGCGAGCCCGGTGATCGGCAGCGTCGAGGTGTTCGACGCGATCACGGCGTCGGGCAACGCCTGTGCTTCCGCGGCACCGAGAACCTTGTTCTTCAGCTCGCGGTTCTCGAACACCGCCTCGATGATCAGGTCGCAGCCGGCCAGATCCTCGTCGGAGTCGGTCGGCTTGACGCCTTCCAGGCCCCCAGCACCCTTCTCGGCCGCTTCGAGCGTGACGTCCTTCAGGACGACCTCGATACCGGCCTTCGCGGACACCTCGGCGATTCCAGCGCCCATCATGCCCGCGCCCAGCACGCCGAGCTTGGCCACGCGCTTGCCTGACGACGACGCGCGGCCGTTGACCTCGTTGAGGTTGAACCAGAACGCCGTGATCATGTTCTTGGAAACCTGACCTGAGGCCAGTTCCACGAAGTAGCGGCCCTCGATCTTCAGCGCCGTGTCGAAGTCGACGTAGGCGCCCTCGACCGCCGCCGCCATGATCTTCTCCGGCGCCGGGTACGCGCCGTGGGACTTCTTGCGCAGCACGGCTGGCGCCGCACCGAGCAACCCGTAGCTGTTGGGGTCACCGAACTTCAGGTCCGGCACACCCGCGCCCTGGACGTCCCACGGCTGCGTCGGCGCCGGGTTGGCGAGGATCCACGCACGGGCCTCGGAGATCAGCTCCTCGCGCGTTTCCACGACCTGGTGCACGATGCCGGCCTGCAGCGCGCGTTCCGGACGCAGCTGCTTGCCCTCCATGAGCAACGGCAACGCCTTCTGCACGCCGAGCAGCCGCACCATGCGCGTCACGCCACCGCCACCGGGCAGCAGGCCCAGCGTGGCTTCCGGCAGGCCGACGCGGATGCTGTTGTCGTTCAACACGATCCGGCGGTGCGAAGCCAGCGCGATCTCGAACCCGCCGCCGAGCGCCGAACCGTTGATCGCGGCGACCACGGGCTTGCCGAGCTTCTCTAGGCGCCGCAGCTGGGACTTGAGCTCCTCGACACCTTCCAGCGCCTGTGAGGCGTTCTCCGGCGTGATCGCGATCAGCACGTTCAGATCGCCGCCCGCGAAGAACGTCTTCTTGGCGGACGTGATGATCACACCGGTGATCTCGTCGCCTTCGAGCTTCGAGACCGCGTCACCCATCAGGTTCCGGTACTCGTCGTTCATCACGTTGGCGGAGCCGGACATGTCCATCGTCAGGGTGACGATGCCGTCGGAGTCCTTGTCGTAGTGGAAAGGCATCTCTCAGACCCTCTCGATGATCGTCGCGATACCCATGCCGCCACCCACGCACAACGTGGCGAGGCCACGCCGCAGGTCCCGGCGCTCCAGCTCGTCCAGCAGCGTGCTCAGGATCATGCAGCCGGTCGCGCCGAGCGGGTGGCCGAGTGCGATCGCGCCGCCGTTGACGTTGACCTTGTCCTCGGAGATGCCCATGTCCCGCACGAACTTCAGCACCACGGACGAGAACGCCTCGTTGACCTCGAACAGGTCGATGTCCTCCACCGAGAGCCCGGCCTTGTCCAACGCCTTGCGCGCGGACGGAGCCGGTCCGGTCAGCATGATCGTCGGCTCAGTGCCCACCACCGCAACGGAAACGATCCGTGCTCGTGGCGTGAGGCCGAGCGTCTTACCTGCCGCCGCGGAGCCGATCAGCATCGCCGCGGCGCCGTCGACGATCTGCGACGAGTTGCCCGGCGTGTGCACGTGGTTGATGCGCTCGACGGTGGGGTACCGGTCGATGGCCACCGTGTCGTAGCCGAGGTCGCCGTGGAACTGGAAGCTGGGCTTCAACCGGCCCAGCGACTCCACAGTGGACTCCGGCCGGATCGTCTCGTCCTCCTTCAGCACCACGGTGCCGTTCTGGTCGACGACCGGCACCACGGACCGTTCGAAGAAGCCGTTCTTCTGCGCCTCGAACGCAAGCGCGTGCGAACGGGCCGCCCACGCGTCGACGTCCGTGCGCGAGAAGCCTTCCAGCGTCGCGATCAGGTCGGCCGACACGCCCTGCGGCACGAACGACAGGTCGAAGTTCGTCCCGGGGTCGATCGCCCACGCGCCGCCGTCGGACCCCATCGGCACGCGCGACATCGACTCGACGCCACCCGCGACCACCAGGTCCTCGAACCCGGACGCGACCTTCGCGGCCGCCAGGTTCACCGACTCCAGGCCGGACGCGCAGAACCGGTTGAGCTGCACACCCGCCGGCCGCTGGTCCCATCCCGCGGCCAGCACCGCGGTGCGGGCGATGTCGCCGCCCTGCTCGCCGAGCGGTGACACCACGCCGAACACGACGTCGTCCACCGCGGAGGTGTCGAGGGAGTTGCGTTCGGACAGCGCGCGCAGCACACCGGCGGCCAGCGCGACGGGCTTGACGCTGTGCAGCGACCCGCGCTTCCCCTTGCCGCGCGGCGTGCGTACCGCGTCGAAGATCAAGGCTTCGCTCATGGCACCCACGCTAAGCCCGCTCAGTGGAGCTGGCCATGACCGTGAAGGGTGACCGATTAGCTCACCCGGAACTCCATGTGCTCCGGCTCGTCGGAGTCGACGAACCCGAGCCGCTTGTAGAGCCGCCGGGCAGGCAGGTTGTCGTCGTAAACGCGCAGCCGCACCAGCTTCCAGCCCTGCTTCGCTGCCCACGCCAGCACGGCGTTGACCAGCGCTTCTCCGACGCCACGGCCACGGTGAGAGGCGCGCACCCACATCGAGTACAGGTACAGCCCGCTCGGCTTGCCGTAGGCACCGACCAGGCCGACCGGGCCGGGGGCGAGTGCGACGAGCTTCAGTCCCTGCTCGACGGACTCCCGCCAGTCGTCCTCCGTGTACGCCTGCTCGCGGGCCAGCGTCGACCCGAACCCGTCGGGGTCCGCGCCGAGCGCCTCCAGCCGGACGTCCCGCCAGAGTTCCCAGTCGTCCGGCGCGACCTGGTGGATCTGCATACCGAGAAGTCTGTCTCATGAGGGTGGGAATTTCGCTCAGGTTTTCGTGGCCCGGACAGGCGCGGCGGTCATGGCGTGGATTACTGCCGGGTGGTTTCGTGGCACGCATGGCAGAGCGTCGATCGCGGTGGATGGACAGCGACCTGGACCAGTTGCGCCAGCTCGCCCGCACGTTCATGGAGAAGGAGGTCGCGCCGCACCAGGAACGCTTCGCCGAGCAGAAGCAGGTCGACCGCGACCTGTGGCGCCGCGCCGGAGAGGTCGGCCTGCTGTGCTTGAGCATCCCCGAGGAGTACGGGGGCGGCGGCGGCACGTTCGCACACGAGGCCGTGCTGCTCGAGGAACAGGCACGCGCCGGTGACAGCGCCTGGGGCAACAGCGTCCACAGCGGGATCGTCGCCCACTACCTCAACTCCTACGGCTCGGAAGAGCAGAAGCAGCGCTGGCTGCCCAAGCTCGCGTCCGGCGAGTACGTCGGCGCGATCGCCATGACCGAACCCGGCGCGGGCTCCGACCTGCAGGGCATCCGGACGAAGGCTGTGCGTGAGGGCGACGAGTACGTCATCAACGGCTCGAAGACGTTCATCACGAACGGCGTGCACGCCGACCTGGTGATCGTGGTGGCCAAGACCGACCCGGCCCGAGGTGCCCAGGGCATCTCGCTGATCGTCGTGGAGAACGACATCCGGCGTGGCCGCGTGCTCGACAAGGTCGGCATGAAGGGGCAGGACACCGCGGAGCTGTTCTTCGACGACGTCCGCGTGCCCGCCGCGAACTTGCTGGGCGGCCAGGAGGGGCTCGGGTTCGTCCAGCTCATGCAGCAGCTGCCGCAGGAACGCCTGATCATCGGCGTCTGCTCGGTCGCGGGCATCGAGGCCGCCGTCGACGTGACGCTGAAGTACGTGAAGGAGCGCACGGCGTTCGGCAAGGAGCTGATGAAGTTCCAGAACACCCGGTTCAAGCTCGCCGAGTGCGCCACCGAGGCGGCCGTGACCAGGGCGTTCGTCGACGAGTGCATCGAGAAGCACCTGCGCGGTGAGCTGGACGTGCCGACCGCGGCGATGGCGAAGTGGTGGGCCAGCGACCGGCTGGGCAAGGTCGTCGACGAGTGCGTGCAGCTGTTCGGCGGCTACGGCTACATGAACGAGTACCCGATCGCGCGTGCCTGGTCCGACGCCCGCGTCCAGCGGATCTTCGGCGGCACGAACGAGATCATGAAGGAAATCATCGCGAGGTCCCTGTGACGGGCCCACTGGCAGGACTGCGCGTCGTCGAGCTGGCCGGGTTGGCGCCCGCGCCGTTCGGCTGCATGGTGCTCGCCGACCTGGGCGCGGACGTGGTCCAGGTGCACAAGCCGGGCAGCCACTCGACCGTCCCCGGTGACTTCCTGGGCCGCAACCGGCGCTCGGTCGCGATCGACACCCGCAAGCCGGAGGGCGCTGAGCTCGTGCTCAGGCTCGTCGAACAGTCAGATGTGCTGGTGGAGGGCTTCCGGCCGGGCGTGACCGAGCGGCTGGGCATCGGTCCGGCGCAGTGCCTCGCCCGCAACCCGCGCCTTATATATGGACGCATGACCGGCTGGGGTCAGGACGGGCCCCTGTCGGACCGGGCCGGGCACGACATCAACTACATCGCCGTCGCGGGTGCGCTGGAGCCGCTCGGACGGGCCGGCGGGCCGCCGTCGTTCCCGATCAACCTGCTCGGCGACTTCGGCGGGGGAGGTCTGCTGCTGGCCGTCGGCGTGCTCGCGGCACTGTACGAACGGGAGCGCTCCGGGCGAGGCCAAGTCGTGGATGCCGCGATGGTCGACGGAGCGGCGTTGCTGACGACGTTCCTGCACGGGATGCGCAGCGCGGGCATGTGGCAGGGCGGCCGTGGCGAGAACATGCTCGACGGCGGCGTGCCGTTCTACGACGTCTACGAGGCCGCGGACGGGAAGTACGTGGCCATCGGTGCGCTGGAGGAGAAGTTCTACGCCGACCTCGTGCGCGTGCTGGGCCTGGAGGACGCACCTACGCGGAACGACCCGGCGAACTGGCCTGAGCTGCGAGAACGCATCGCGGCGGCGGTGAAGAGCCGGCCTCGGGACGAGTGGGCTGACCTCGCGCGGGACACGGATGCGTGCCTGGCGCCGGTGCTGACGCCCTCGGAGGCGACGCGGCACCCGGTCAACGAGGCTAGGGCGACGTTCGTGGACGTCTCCGGGTCTCCGCACCCGGCTCCGGCTCCGCGGTTCGACCGGACTCCGACGTCGGTTCCGACCCCTCCCGTTTCGGTCGGGGTGAACACCGCGGAAGTGCTTGCCGACATGGGTGTGGCGGATGCCCAAATTATGGAACTGCGTCGGGCAGGAGTTATTGGATGAATGCTCGCGTGCGTATTAATGAAGACACGATGGGGTGACAGAGCGTGATGCCGACACGTCGGCATCCGGGTGAGTCCGGGTGAGGCTCAGTGCAACAGTGTCTGGTCCAAGCTGTGGGATGCGAGGGAGTCCGTGTTCACCTCGTGCCCAGGACATCGGCGCTGCTGAAGCCCCTCTTTAGCCGCCATTCGGGTGACATTCCCCGTCGCGCAGGCGTGCGTCGCTGGTAGATCCTGGAGGCAGATCGGTGTGGTCGTTGTTCATCAGCCGGGTGAATGAGGGACCATGTCGGGTGACACGGGCGGACTGCCGCCTGGACCAGTGAGCGAGATGGACGGAGAGGTACCTGTGAACCTCAAGAAGGTGCTAGTGCTGGCGGGCGTCGCGCTGGTGCTGTTCCTCCTGATCACCCAGCCCGAGCAGTCCGCTGCCGCGGTCCAGCAGGTGCTCGGCTGGCTGCGTCAGGGCGCGGAGTCGATCATCACCTTCATCAGGAGCCTCTTCGGGACGGCGACCCCCGTCGCCTAGTGACTCTCGGTGAGACACGACCGTTCGGGTTGAGCCGGATGGGTGGAATGCGGCCAATCACGCACTGGTAACGGGTGTTCTGGGGATTCAGGGTCTGGCGATTGTCAGACCTACCGAATACCTTCCGCTGCAATGGCCGATCCCCGACCGACGAGGAGGCACATATGGTCGAGGACTCCGGGGTCCACGAGCTGTTGCAGCAGTGGGCGGCTGAACGGTCTGATGACGCAGAGATGCAGGAGGTGAACCGGATCAAGAACGCTTGGCTCGCTGAGGCGCCCCCCTCGGCGCCAGGCATCCCCGTACAGCGGGGAGGCAGGGGCGGGTCGTCGCGTGGCTTGGTCAAGGTCGACTCGGCGGATCCGGCCTACGTGGCCGCGATGCGCAAGCGGGCGCCGGAGGCACCCGAGGCGTTGCTCGCTGCCGCAGCGAGCTACTGGCAGCTGGTTGGCGATGTCGCCGAAGCCGAGCAGTGGTGGGACGCGGGCATCAGCCCGTTGGACCAGCGCGCGCTCGACTACCGCGCGGCGGGCCTGACTCCTGCCGACCTCGGACGGCGCTTGGGTCCGATGACGGTTCTCCAGCACCTTCGCCGCGGTTCTGCCGCAGCCTGGTGTGTCGCACGTCTGCAGAGGCAGCGCCGGGACGGCGTGGCGTAGAACGAAGAATTGGGAGAGGTGTGCTCGCGGAACGCGCTCGCGGGAGTTCGTTCTACGGTGCCTTGTGGGGGCCGAGCCCCCACACCAGCCCCCGGACCCCCAACCGGGTCGGCCTCCTTCTGGGAGGCCCCACCCAAGTAGTGTGGAGGCCGTGCGCGGCCTCCTTACTCCCCAGCGAGTGTTGATCGGGTTTGCCTGTGTGGTGGCCCTGATCGCCTGTTGCGGGCTCGCGTACTGGCAGTGGCAGCGCTTCGAGTCCGCCAGCGGCACGTTCCAGAACCTCGGTTACGTGCTCCAGTGGCCGCTCTTCGGCCTCTTCCCGGCTTTCATGGTGTGGCGTTTCCGCCGTTTGGCGCGCCAGCGTCGTGACGAGCCTCTCGATGCACCAGAGCCGGTTGCACCCGCCGCGAAGCCGGTGACTACCGTTGACGCCGTCAAACCCGCGCCTGTCGAGCACTTCGACGATCCTGAAGACGCGGAGCTCGCGGCCTACAACCGCATGCTCGCGGACCTCAACGCGCGGGACGGTCGTTGAGCGAAGGCGGGCAGATGAAGGGTGCGTTGACCCGGTTCCGGGTCATGGCTTACGTGGTCGGTGTCTTCCTGCTGCTCCTGTGCGTGGCCATGGTGCTCAAGTACGCCGCGGACATGGGCCAGTTCATGAAGGTCGTCGGCCCGATCCACGGC
>NZ_JYJG01000539.1 GCF_000955955.1 Lentzea aerocolonigenes | reverse complement strand
AGCTCGTTCTCGTTGGCCTTGCCCTCGCCGAGCTGGCACGGCGCGAGCTTCTCGAGACCTTGAGGCTTCTGCGCGTTGCGGCCGATCGCGATGGCGATGCGGTCGATGGTGGCGACCCGCTTGTCCTTCAACGGCCCGACGATCGCGTTCTGGTTGAAGTTCTTGTCGCGGGGGTTCTCGTTCTTGGCGAGACGCTTGTCGGCCTCGTCGATCTGGGTCTTGAGCAGCTGCAGGTTGCGGTCGACCTCCGCCTTCGCCTGGCTCGGCACGTCCGGCAGCTTGCTCTTGACGTCCGGGCAGCTCACCGTCTTGGTCTGGTCATCGTCGTCGTCGATGCGGATCACGGGCCAGAAGTAGGCGGACTTGTCGCCGTTCTTGCACGTCGTGCCCGCCGCCTCGAGCGACTTGTTGTTCGAGTCCGCGTCCGTGTCCAGGTTGCCCACGTAGTCGTGCAGGTGCTGGGCACCGTTGCGGACACCCGGCTGCGCGATGAAGTTGTCCGGGTTGAAGTGCTTGTTCTCGTTGCGGCCGCAGTCGACCGTGAAGGTGCCTGTGGTCGCGTCGTTCTCCGGTCTGGGTTTCTTGACGTTGGGCTTCACCTTCGTGATGTCGACGAAGAAGCTCTTGTCCGCCCCGTCGGCCAGCGCGGATCCGTCGCTGCTCGTAGCGGCCACCACGAGCGCACCGACCGCGACTAGGCCCAGCGCGCCGGCCGCGACCTTCAGCACGAGAGGCTGTCCTTTGTAGAGGCTCATACCCCGGGGTACGGACGGGGAATCGAAACGGCTCATTTCGATTGCGTTCGAATCGAATGACCGTCGAACGGCCTGGTCGACGTCGATTCGATGGGATTGTCCGGATCGACGACTTCGTCCTAGCCTCAACGCATGCGGCTGTTGAAACGGTTCAGGAGTTGTGCTGCGATGATGGTCGCGCTCACCGCGATCGTGCCGCAGACCGCCCACGCCGAACCACTGGCCGGCACCGCGTACTACGTCGACGCCACGGGCGGCAACGACAGCGCGTCCGGCCTCGACAGCGCCCACGCCTGGCGCTCTCTCGCCCGTGTCAACAGCACGACGTTCCAGCCCGGCGACCAGATCCTGCTGCGAGCGGGCAGCCGCTGGACGGGCCAGCTGTGGCCCAAGGGTTCCGGCACGGCGGCCATGCCCATCACGATCGGCGGTTACGGCACCGGCACGGCACCCCGCATCGACGGCGCGGGCCAGGTCGCCGACGCCGTTCGCCTGTCCAACCAGCAGTTCTGGACGATCCGCGGCCTCGAGGTGACCAACGCGGCGCCGGCGACCGGCACGCCCGGCCAGAACCTCAAGGACCTGCGGGGCATCCACGTCACCGGCGACAACGGCAAGCAGCTGCAGGGTTTCCTCGTCGACGGCGTGCACGTCCACGACGTGACCGGCGAGGTGAACTGGATCGGCGGCGACACCGCGGGCGACAAGCCGGGCATCAGGTTCCAGATGGGCTGGGACCGTTCGAAGAGGACCGGCGGCATCGTCTTCGACACCGGCGTTCCCAACCCGTCGGCGCCACCGGCCACGCCGACGGCACTGAACGGCATCACCATCCAGAACTCGGTCATCGCGAACACGTCGTTCGCCGGCATCGTCGTCAAGCAGTACAGCGGCGACGCTCCCGGCGCGGTCGCGACCGGCTGGGGCAACCGGGCCAAGGCGGACGACCCGAAGTTCGCCCCGCACACCAACGTCGTCATCCGCGGCAACCACATCAGCCACCCGAACACCGAGTACGGGTGCAACGGCATGTACATCACGAACGTCCGGCACGCGCTGATCGAACGCAACGTGGTGAACCGCACCGGCACGTCCGGCATCGAGACCTACTTCGCCGACGACGTGACCATCCAGTTCAACGAGGTGTCCGAGACGAAGCAGCGGGCCGGTGGGGCGGACTCCAACGGCATCGACCCGGACAAGGCCACGACGCGGCAGGTCGTCCAGTACAACTACGTCCACGACAACGGCGACGGCATCCTGTTGTGCCAGTTCGTCTTCGGTGACGTCGTCGCGCGCTACAACGTGATCGCCCGCAACACCCGCTACCAGATCTACCTGCACTCCGATCCGGCCTCGCGCGCGTCGGTGTACCACAACACGATCTACAACACCCGCAGCAACTACGCGATCTACGGCTACGGCAAGAGCCTGCAGTCGACCTACACCATCACCAACAACGTCATCCACTCGACCGTGGCCAACGCGGCGATCAGCACCAGCTCCACCGTGCACTACCGCAACAACCTCTACAGCGGCACCCTGCCGGTCCCAGCCGACGACACCAGCGCGGTCAAGGGCGACCCGAAGTTCGTCGCGACCCCCGGCCAGGGCACCGGCACGCCGCAGTCCGGGCCACGCCTCGACCTCGCGTTCGCGCTGAAGGTGCGGGCCGGCTCCCCCGCGATCGACCGCGGGGTGCGGATCGACAACCCCGGCGGCCGTGACTTCGCCGGAACCCCGCTGTACAACGGCAAACCCGACATCGGCGCGTTCGAGCACACCGCCTAGAAGTGTCGATGACGGGAGCGCGCGCCGTGGTCGAACCGTTCGACGCCGAGGAGATCTTCCCCGACGTGGTCCGCCTGCCCCGACGGCAACGCGGCAGCTCACCCCAGGGCCTGGCGGTCACGCTGATCGCGGACTGCACGCTGAGCGGCCACGCCTGGCTGCCCACCGCGGCGATCGTGGCTCTGCTGGGCGAGTTCGGGGTCACCGCGGCCGCCGCGCGGGCCGCCATCAGCGGACTGACCAAGCGAGGCGTCCTGGAAGGCCACAAGGCGGGCAGGCGGAGCTCCCACCGGCTGACCGGCGCGGCCGCTGTCAACCTGTCGCTCGGCGGCACCTCCATCGCCGCGTTCGGCACCGAGCGCGACCGGTGGGACGGACTGTGGACGGTCGTCGTCTTCACGGTGCCGAAAGAGGAGAAAGCCGAACGCAGCGTCCTGCGCACCGAGTTGCGGTGGCGTGGTTTCGCCCCACTCTACGACGGTGTGTGGGTGTCGCCGCATCCGTTGACCGAGGAAACGCACGCGGAACTGGTCAGCCACGGCACGATCACCGCTTTCCGCGCAGAGCACCTGCCACACCGGTCGTGGTCCACGCGCGACCCGATCGAGGCGTGGGACCTCGACGAGATCGCGGCCGCGTACGACACGTTCATCCGGCATTGGGAACCCGTCCTGCCGCGCGTCGAGGCAGGACGCATCACCGGTGCGGCCGCGGTCCGCGCCCGCACCGCGGTGATGGACACCTACCGGCGCTTCCCCGCTCTCGATCCCCTCCTCCCACAGGGCCTCCTGCCCTCCGCGTGGCCGCGATCCCGTGCCAGAACGGTGTTCCTGGCGGCGTACGACGGGCTCGCCGATCCAGCGCTCGACCACGTGCGGGCCGTCATCTCGCGCGTCGGGGAGGTGCCGCGCCCCGAGCTGGCGACCCACACGGTGGCCGAGATGGCCGCCGGCGTCTATCCGGGCATCCTGTCGCCGACCAGTGCGAGGCACTGAATCGCCGCCAGCCCGTACTGCGCGGTCGAGTTCGTCGACACCCAGGTCGCCTCGTCCACGGGGTTGAGCACGACCGGACCGGTGATTCTCTCGCTGCGCCAAGGACCGTTCGCCGGATAGCCCGCCTCGCCGCGGTCGAGCTCACCCCACGCACGAGTGGCCAGCGCGGGGTTGTTCGTCCGGAAAGCCGCGTAGGCGGTGAGGCGGGAGTGCGCCTGTTTGAGGTTGAGACTGCCGAACGACTGCCCGACCGCGGCGATCTGCTCGGCGGCCGTGCCGTTGTAGAGCGTGCAGTACTGCAGCCAGGCCCGTTCGAACCCGGGCAGGTCGGCCGCGGCGATGATCTCGCTGCACATCTCGACCAGCCCGAACACGGCGCTGAGGTGCGACACGGAGACCGCGACCGTGTTCGTGGCGAACTTGCCCGTGGTCAGGTCGTACATGCCCTGGCCGGTGATGAACCCGTTCTTCAGCTCACCGATCGCGGTGCAGGTGTTGAGCAGCTTGGTCTTCGCGATCGGGTCGCCTCCTCGTTCCCACTCGGTGAACCACGCGGCGGCGAGCGCGCCCCAGTCGGTGCCCAGGCTGATCGCCAGCGCTTTCGGGTCCGGCTCGTACGGTTCGGTGCGGACCTTGCGCAACGGGTCGAGCGCGAGGAACGTCTTGTCCGCGTCGACCAGGTCGTGCATCAGGTCACCGATGCGTTCGTCGGCGGTGAGGAAGTAGAGGAACCGGCGGTTGGCCACGGTGCTGATGCGCAGTTGCTTGGCGCTGTCCGCCCAGTGCTGCACGCCGTGCCTCGTGCCGAGGTCCGCGTACTTGCCGAGGTGGTAGACGTCGACCTCGCCGGTGTGCCGCGTCATCGCCTCGGCCATCCGGAAGACGTCCGCCCGCCCGGACCGCAGGTAGGTGTACCAGAGC
This sequence comes from Lentzea aerocolonigenes, assembly GCF_000955955.1. GTDB lineage: Bacteria > Actinomycetota > Actinomycetes > Mycobacteriales > Pseudonocardiaceae > Lentzea > Lentzea aerocolonigenes_A. Next base: position 6,813 of record NZ_JYJG01000539.1, on the reverse strand, counting down.
CACAGGTCGGTGCTGAGCTCCGAGTTGTCCCACGCGTACCCGCCGACGTCGTAGCGCCACTCGTGCCGGTCGTTGTCGTAGGTGTGCATCACGTCGCCGTAGTCCCAGAACCCGTACCAGCGACGCTGCCCGACCTGCTTGCGGTAGTAGTCGAAGAGGAAGTCCAGCCGGTCCTCGATCGCGGCCTTGGCCGGCGTCGACCTGTCCACGGGAGACCAGTCGCCGAACACACCCGCGGCGCGCATCCGTTGCGGCGTGGTGACGAGCAACGGCGGCGTGCGGACCGCGGAGGCCTGTGCGGCAAGACGTTCCGCTGATGGCGTGGCGTCCAGCGCCCAGAACATCAGCTCGCTGGTCCGCGCGATGCCGTACGGGTCACCGAATCCCGGTTCGTAGTCCTCGTAGGTGATCTCCAGGCCCTCCAGCTGTTCGGGATAGGTGTCCATGCCCATCCCGTCGTGGTAGAACCGCAGATCCATCGGCCTCGCGTCGGGCGACCACAGCCACAGCGTGACCTCGGCCGAGTCGCCGGCCGCGCCGCGGATGTCGAGCTGAGTCGGATGCGTCTCCCAGAAGTTCCTCAGCCCGAACGCGAACCCGCCGCTCACCCCGCCGACGTAACCGAACCCGCCCGCCCTGGTGCCCGCGGCGGCGTGCACCCAGCCGAAGCCCTCCTTGGTCCGCTTGCGGATCTCGAACCCGTCCGCGGTGAGCTGGCTCAGCGTGTAGTCGCCCCAGGCCGGGATCAACGGCAGCCGCGAGCTCACCCTCGTGTCCCAAGTGGACACCGCGGGCGTGGCCCGCCCGGCGATCTGAGCCGCACGGACCGCCGCACCAGGATCACGGCGCAGGCCCGTGATGCCGCGCACCGCCTCGGTGAACAGGCCGCCGTCCGCGCTCGCGAACCGGACGTGCCGGTTGTGCGGCTCGTCGGACATCGGTACCTGGAACCGCACGCCGAGGCCGCGGATGAAGTCGTCGGACGCCTTGCCGTCGAAGACGAAGCTGTGCACCATGCGGAAGCTCTCGGCGCCCGCGTGGAAGTACAGCCTGATGGTGAACGGCAGCCACGCGCGAGCCCGGCGTTCGGCGCGGTGCTTGCCCTCGATCCGCACCACCGCGCGGACCGGCCCGTTCTGCTCGACGGTCACCTTGTGCACCTCACCGGTGTACCGCTCGTTCTCACGCAGGCACACCAGCTCGCCCTTGCGCGCCACGACCTTGCCGCCACGGGCAACGGAGTCGATCAGGACCCGCCCGCTGCGGTTGATCACGCAACGCGCGACGCCGGTGTCGACCACGATCCGGCCGGCCTGCCGCACCACCGTCACGGCCTTCGCCGGTGCCGCCGGCGGACCAGGGGCGAGCAGGTACCGCTCGGCCGCCGGTGCGGCACCGATCGTGTGGGCACTCCACTTCAGCGAACCGTCGGGCCAGAAACCGATCGGCCACGTCTGCATCGCGACCGCGGTTCCGTCAGGTGTGCGCAACCCGAACGACTGGTCCGGCCTCAGTCGTCCTTTCGGCCACGGCACTCCCCACGTCACGCCGGTCATCTCGGCAGGGGCACCGCCTTCGAGCCAGTGCACCTCGGTCGGTTCACCGGACTCCGCCGCGGCTCTGCCGATCGACGCGGACATGGCCAGGGGTAAGGCAGAACCACCGACCAACAGGGTCCGCCGGGTGAGTGGAGACATGCGTCAACTCCCTTTCGGGTACGAGGCACTAGCCTTGGAAAGCGCTTTCCAGCCTAAGACACAAAGGGTATGCTCGGTCAGCAGATCTTTTTCCGTCTACATCAGACAATCCCTGCCGTCTGGAGACCATTGTGCGGAAACGTTTTCTGACATTGGCGGCGCTCGCCGTCCTTCCTCTCCTCACCGGAGCAGGTCCGGCGGCCGCCGACCAGCCCGACTGCTCCCCCGCCACCAAGGCATCGGCCAGTGCCGCGAGCGTGAAGGTCTGGCTCGCCGGCGACTCGACGATGTCCAACCCGCAGTCCAGCTGCCCGGTGGGCTGGGGCAGCCAGTTCGACCCGCTGTTCAAGAACGACGTCACGGTGGTGAACAACGCCGTCGCGGGCCGGAGCATCCAGACCTGGCTCTACGAGTCGAACGTCAAGAGCACCAAGGACTCCGCGGGCGAGTGCGTGGTGAGCCCCAAGACGTTCCACCAGCGCTGGCTGAACATGCTCGACCCGAACAACGGGATGAAGGCCGGCGACTACCTGATGATCCAGTTCGGGATCAACGACGGCGACCGCAACTGCCCTCGCCACGTGGGTTCCGCACGGTACAAGGAGCTGCTCGGCGTGATGGCCAAGGCGGCCAAGGACCGCGGTGTCACCCCGATCTTCCTCACACCCGTCTCGGCGATCAAGTGCAGCGGCAACTCCGCCGTGGGCACCCGCGGCTTCCTCACCGAGACGGCCGACGCGGGCAGGGCCGCCGGGGTCACCGTCATCGACCTGCACAAGCTGAGCTACACGCTCTACAACACGCTGAAGCTGTGCCCCAACGACGGTGACTACTCCAAGGGCCCGGTCGGTGCCTTCTTCTGCAACGACCACACCCACTTCGAGGCTGCCGGAGCCAGGCAGATCGCCGGTGTCGTGGCCAAGGCGCTGCGCGACCAACGGATTCCCCTTTCCAGCCACCTCAAGTGAGCTCGTCGATCTCGACGGATGCCGCGTTGCCGGGGCCCGGAACCGGGTCCCGGCCCGGCAACTGGACCTGCCACGCGGCCGGAGCGGACTCGACCTCGACCACGATCCGGTCGCCGCTCCGGCGCGTGCGGAACGTCGAACCGGCGACCTCGGTGGTGATCGAGGCGCCGTCGTCGAGCTGGTGCAGCTGCAGGGTGACGCCGTCCGCGTAGTCGTAGTCCGGACGGTCGTCGACGGAACCCAGCGGCAGCACGGTGTTCGGCCGGACCAGCAACGGCACGGTGAGGAAGTCGCACGACATCGTCGTCCACCGGCCGCCGGGCACCGGAGCGCCGGTGAAGAAGTCGGTCCAGGTGCCCTCCGGCACGTAGAACGACACCTCGCCGCGGTCGGAGAACACCGGCGCCACCAGCAGGCTGTCGCCGAGCATGTACTGGCGTTCGAGGTGGGTGCACGCCGGGTCGTCCGGGAACTCCAGCGCCATCGCGCGCATCATCGGCGTGCCCTCGGTGGCGGCCTGCCGCGCGGCGTGGTGCAGGTACGGCATCAGCCGTGCCTTGAGCTTGGCGAACACCCGCAGCACGTCGACCGCCTCCTCGTCGAACAGCCACGGCACCCGGTACGACCTGCTGCCGTGCAGGCGGCTGTGCGACGACAACAGGCCGAACGCGATCCACCGCTTGAACAACGCCGGGTCCGGGGTGCCCTCGAAGCCACCGATGTCGTGGCTCCAGTAGCCGAAACCCGACAGGCCCAGGGACAGCCCGCCGCGCAGGCTCTCCGCCATGGCCTCGTAGGTCGACTCGCAGTCACCGCCCCAGTGGACCGGGAACTGCTGCGATCCCGCCGTGGCAGCACGGGCGAACACCACCGCGTCACCGTCACCGCGTCGTTTGCTCAGCACCTCGAAGACCGTTTTGTTGTAGAGGTAGGCGTAGTAGTTGTGCATCCGCTCAGGGTCGGAGCCGTCGAAGTACTCGACGTCCGTGGGGATGCGCTCGCCGAAGTCGGTCTTGAAGCAGTCCACGCCCTGGTCGAGCAGTGCATCCAGTTTGGACGCGTACCACTCGCGGGCGGCCGGGTTGGTGAAGTCCACCAACGCCATGCCGGGCTGCCAGAGGTCCCACTGCCACACGTCGCCGTTGGGGCGCTTGAGCAGATAGCCGCCCTCCACCCCCTCTGCGAACAGCGGAGACCGTTGTCCCACATAGGGGTTGATCCAGACCGAGATCCGCAGGCTTCTCGCCTTGAGCCGGTCCAGCATGCCGACCGGGTCCGGGAACGTGCGCGGGTCCCACTCGAAGTCGCACCAGTTGTACTCGCGCATCCAGAAGCAGTCGAAGTGGAACACGCTCAACGGCAGATCGCGCTCGATCATGCCGTCGATGAAGCCGGACACCGTCTGCTCGTCGTAGGAGGTCGTGAAGGACGTCGACAGCCACAGGCCGAAGGACCACGCCGGCGGCATCGCCGGGCGGCCGGTCAGCGACGTGTACTTGCGCAGGATCTCCTTGGGGCTCGGCCCGTAGATCACGAAGTACTCCAGCGACTGCCCCTCGACGCTGAACTGCACGCAGGACACCTTCTCCGAGGCCACCTCGAACGAGACATGGCCCGGATGGTTGACGAACACGCCGTAACCCGCGTTCGTCAGGTAGAACGGCACGTTCTTGTACGCCTGCTCACTGCTCGTGCCACCGTCGGCGTTCCAGATGTCGACGGTCTGCCCGTTGCGCACCAATGGCCCGAACCGCTCGCCCAGCCCGTAGACGACCTCGCCGACGCCGAGGCAGAGCTGATCGCGGACGAAGTGCTTGCCGTCCAGCGTCATGAAGCCCATGCCCTTGGCGGAGCTGGAGGTCAGCACGTGACCGTCGGCGGCGAACTCGACCCGCCAGTCGCGGCTCACCTTCACCTCCAGCGCACCGGACGTGAGCGTGTCGTCGGTGAGGTGCACGTACGGTTCCGCGGTGGCCAGCGGGAACTCCGGTTGCCTGCGCCGCTCGCCCTCGAAGTGCGTGAGGCTCACCCCGATGACGTCCGGCATCGGCGAGGAGAACCGGACCGTCGCCACCGGGCCCTGCAACAGGTCGCCACGATGGCGGATCGGGCGGGTCGGCGCGTGCACCACGAGTTCCCCCGCTGACTGGGTGATGTCGTAGACCTCGACCGGATGCGCCGCCTGCACGCCGTCGCGCAGCAGCCAGTGACCGTTGCTGAACTTCATTCGACCGCTTTCGCCGTTCGAATTCGAATCGAATCGCTTCAATTCCCTTTCCACGCACGAAACGTTAGCGCTAACACGCCCGTTGAGGAAGTCTTGCCGATCCGGCTTGATGGGAACGTTCACAGCGACGTGTCGTGCACTTTTACTTGGCAAGAAGTGTCAAATCCGGAGGTCAGCGCAGAGCGTTGCAGCCCGCTACTGTGAACGTTCCCAGACATCACGTCCATCCACAGAGGACAAAGGAGCGAAGTGACGTGTTGCGGAGAAACGGATCCAGAAAGAGGGCCGGCGCGTTCACGGCAGCCTTGTTCCTGAGCATCACGGGTGCGACCGGGTTCGACGCCGCGGCGATCGCGGACGTGGGCGCGGCGGCGGTGGCCCAGGTGTCGCCGGCCCCGGCGCAGACGATCCAGAACATCGGGGCGTCCGGCGCCTGGTGGGTCAACGACCTCGCCCGCTTCTCCCCCGCCGTCCAGCAGCGGGCGGCGGAGCTCCTGTTCGGCCCCAGCGGCATCCAGCTGTCGGCGTACCGCTACAACATCGGTGGCGGCGGTACCGGGGTGCAGGCAGGTGACCGGGCACCGCAGTCGCTGATGACCTCACCCGGCCGGTACGACTGGAGCCGCGACCCCGGCGGCACCACCTTCCTGCGCTACGCGGCCCAGCTCGGGGTGCCGGACATCGTCGGCTTCGTCAACAGCGCACCGGCACCGTGGATGTCCAACGGCAAAACCTGCGGCGGCACCCTGAAGTCGGGATCGGTCCAGGCGTACGCCTCCTACCTGGCCGACATCGTCACGCACTTCGCCGCCGAGGGCGTGAAGATCAACTACATCAGTCCCATGAACGAGCCCGCCGTCTCCTTCTCCCAGTGCAGTCAAGAAGGCATGCTGACCCCCGTCGGGTTGCGCGACGACATCGTGCGCGCGCTGGGCCAGACCCTGGCGTCACGGGCACCCTCCACCCGCGTGAGCGCCGACGAGACCGACAAGGTCGCCAGGTTCCTCAACGAGGTCCCGCAGTGGATCAGCCAGCCGGGGACCGCGCAGTACGTGGCGAACCTCGCCCACCACACCTACGACTTCGCCGGCGACTCGACCCTCGCCAAGATCCCGGCGATGGCCAAGCGCTTCGGCAAACCCACGTGGGCCACCGAGATCTGCTGCTGGAACAACAGCAGCACGCCCGCGTACGGCGCCCAGTACGACCCGACCATCACCGGCGGTCTCGCCATGGCGAGCATCATCCACCGGGACTTCACCGTGTCCGGCGACTCGGCGTTCCACTGGTGGACCGCGCTGTCGAAGGTCATGGGCTGCAGCCCCGGCAGTGCCCCCTCGTGTGCGACCACCATCAACACCAAGGGCTACAACGACGGGCTGATCTACTTCGATCCGGACTACGCGCGCAACGGCAACCAGAGCCTCTACCTCACCAAGCGGTTCTACGCGCTCGGGCAGTACAGCAAGTTCGTCCGCCCAGGAGCCGTCCGCCACCCCGTGACCGGCGCGCAGAGTGGTGTGCAGATCATGGCCACCCAGCTCAACGGCACCTGGACGCTGGTCGTCAACAACGTCAACAACAGCACCCAGGACGTGAGCCTGCGACTCCCGGCCGCGGCCGCGACCGGCGCGTACCGCACCAGCGCCTCCGAGAACCTCGCCGCGATCGGCCTGCCGTCAGTGTCCAACGGCGTCGCCGCGCTGACCCTGCCGGCCAGGAGCATCACCACCTACACCTTCCGCTAGGCCCTTTTCCCTGCAAGGAGTCATCATGACGATGCAACGACGCACCTTCCTGAAGCTGAGCACGGCCGCGGCGGCGACCGCGGGCTGCGCGACCCTGCTCGGCGCGAGCCCCGCACTGGCCGGCGCGCTCGGCACCGCACCCACCAAACCGTTCGCCGTCGGTGTGCGCCAGT
>NZ_JYJG01000538.1 GCF_000955955.1 Lentzea aerocolonigenes | reverse complement strand
CCGCCGGCGGCAACCCGGTGACGAACGCCCCGGCCGCGGGCGGGGTCTTCCCCGTCTACAACTTCACCCACGGCTTCGGCAGCAGCCCGCAGAACTCCCTGTTCATCATCAAGGCGCTGGCCGCGGCCGGCTTCGTCGTCCCCGCCCCGCACTTCAACCACAACTTCAACGACGTCAACAACGGCAACACCTCCAAGGACGTCTCCCAGGTCCTCACCAACACCCTCGCCCTCAACGCCAGCGGACCACTCGCCGGGCACATCAACACCAGCATCGGCGTCG
>NZ_JYJG01000085.1 GCF_000955955.1 Lentzea aerocolonigenes | reverse complement strand
CGTGAATCACCCGCCAACGTGCCGGGTCGCGCCACTAGCCCTGCGAAGCACGTCCTGCAGCATCTCCTGGGTCAGCTTCCCGGTGTAGGTGTTGTGCGGCGACACGTGGTAGCACCCGAACACCCGCAGCCCGCCCATCTCCACCTCCACCCCGTGCCCGAACTTCGGCCGCTCCGGCCCCAGCAGCGGCAGGAACGCCTTCCACCCGAACCCGCCGAGCACCATGACGGACCGCAGGTTCTTCATCAGCCCGATCTCCTCGCGCAGGAACGGCGAGCACCGGTCCCGTTCCTCGGACGTCGGCTTGTTCTCCGGCGGCGCGCACCGCACGGGTGAGGCCATCCGCACGCCGCGCAGCTCCATGCCGTCGTCCCTCGACCAGGCCTCGGGCTGAGAGGCCAGCCCCACCTCGTACAGGGCGCGGAAGAGGAAGTCCCCGGAGGCGTCACCGGTGAACATCCGGCCTGTCCGGTTTCCGCCGTGGGCAGCGGGCGCCAGACCCACGATCAGCAGCGATGCGTCCATGGGGCCGAAGCCCGGTACCGGCTTGCCCCAGTACTCCCAGTCCTGGAACGCGGCGCGTTTCACCGAGGCCACGGACTCGCGCCACGCGACCAGGCGCGGGCACGCTCGGCAGGCCGTAATCCGCTCGTCGAGTTCCGTAGTGTTGCTCCTATGTCCGAGGAGAAGACCGAAGAGAAGCCCGAGTCTCCCGCTGATGACCTGGTCACCACCCAGCACAGCATCACCGTCAAGGGCCGCGAGCTGAACTACACCGCCACCGCCGGGCGTGTCGTGCTCAAGGAAGAGGTGATCAAGGACGGTGTGTTCGAGGGCCACAAGCCCAAGGCCGAGGTGTTCCTCACCGCGTACACACTGGACGGTGCGGATCCGCTGAAGCGCCCCGTGACGTTCGCGTTCAACGGCGGCCCCGGATCCGCGAGCCTCTGGCTGCACATGGGCGTCCTCGGGCCGCGCCGGGTGCTCAGCGGCGACGTCGGCAACCTGACCGCGCCGCCGTATGGCCTCGCGGACAACGAGGAAAGTCTGCTCGCCGAGAGCGACCTCGTGTTCATCGACCCGGTGTCGACCGGCTTCTCCCGGGCCGCGAAGGGCGAGAAGCCCGGCAGCTACCACGGCTACCAGCCCGACATCGACTCCATCGCCGAGATCATCCGGCTGTGGACGTCCCGCAACGGCCGGTGGATGTCGCCGAAGTTCATCTGCGGCGAGTCGTACGGCACGCTGCGCGCCGCCGGTCTGGCCGAGCACCTGCAGAAGAAGTACGGCATGTACCTCAACGGGCTCATGCTGATCTCCTCGGTGCTGGACTTCGCGACGCTGGAGTTCAACGAGGGCCACGACCTGGGCTACACGCTCTTCCTGCCCACCTACGCGGCGATCGCGCACTACCACGGCCTGCACGGCGAGCGGCCGTTGGAGGAGGTGCTCGCCGAGGCGGAGGAGTTCGCCTCCCGCGACTACCCGTACGCGCTCGCCCGCGGCAACAGGCTCTCCGACGTCGAACGCGCCGCGACGGTCGAGAAGCTCGCGCGGCTGACCGGCCTGTCCGAGGAGTACGTGGACGCGGTCGACCTGCGCATCGAGCACATCCGGTTCTTCACCGAACTGCTGCGCCGCGACCGCAAGACCGTCGGCCGCATCGACGGCCGCTTCACCGGGTGGGACAAGGACTACGGCCGCGAGGAGATCTCCGCCGACCCGTCCATCGACGCGATCCTCGGCCCGTACGCGGCGTCGATCAACCACTACCTGCACGCCGAGCTCGGCTACTCCAACGACCTGCCGTACGAGACGCTCTCGCGGGCGATCGAGCAGTGGTCGTACAAGGAGTTCGAGGGCCGCCACGTCACCACGGCGGGCAAGCTCTCGGCGGCGATGCGGGCGAACCCGCACCTGAAGGTCCACGTCGCGTTCGGCTGGTACGACGGCGCCACGCCGTACTTCGCGGCCGAGCACCTGATCGCGCACCTGCAGATCCCGAAGGAGCTCACCGCGAACATCGAGTCGGCCTACTACCCGGCCGGCCACATGATGTACGTGCACGAGCCCAGCAGGATCCAGCAGTCCGAGGACCTGGCCGCGTTCGTGCGGAACTCGTCCAACACGTGATCCTGGACTTGTCCGACGACGCCGTCCTGCACGAGCTGTGGACGGTGCAGCGGCTGGCTTATGCCGTCGAGGCCGAGCTCATCGGCTTCGACGGCATCCCGCCATTGCACGAGTCGCTCGAAGAACTGCGGAACTGCGGCGAGACCTTCCAAGGGCTGTACGACGAGGAGGGGCTCGCCGGCGCGGTCTCGTACCAGCTCGACGGGTCCACGGTGGACATCTGCAGACTGGTCGTGCACCCACGCGCACACCGGAAGGGCATCGCGTCGAAGCTCCTCGACGCACTCCCCGAGGGGTCGCAGACCGTCAGCACCGGCACCAAGAACGAACCCGCGCTCCGGCTGTACCGGAAGCGCGGGTTCGCCGAGACGGGCCAGGAGTTGATCGCCCCGGGGGTGACGATCACGCACCTCGCGAAGCCTTAGGCCCACTTGGTGTCGAAGCAGTTCGCGTCCACGTAGTCGCGAACCGGTGCCGGATCGCCGGCCGCGGCGCGAACTGCCGCGTCCCGCACGAACTGGCGGCCTGCCCTGTCGTCCTCCGGCGGATAACGCGTCACGAGGTTCGTGATCGCGTCGAGCGCCGGCCCCGCCGCTGCCGAGTCGCCACGGGTGACCGCGGCGTCCCACGAGCGGTACCAGGCGCACGTGTTCACGACCGCCAACGCCTGGCGTGCGAAGCCTTGCTCACCGGCTGGAGGCGCGGTCGCTTTGATCAGCGCCTCCAGATCGGGCCGGACGTCCGCGGGCCACTTCATCGTCGAATAGAGCGAACGAACCTCATCCGGATATCCGACTGACGAAACAGGCGCAGCAGGCGCGGCGCCGCACCCGGCCACGAACAACAACAGCAGGCAGACGAAACGCATTAGTTCACGTTCCACCAGACGTTGCCGTTCCACGTGTCCGTCGAGTTGCTGCCGTACGACTTCGCGGAAAGGCAGAAAACGGTGCTCGCGCGGAAGTTCGAGCCGATGCGGACGCGCGGCGTCGGGTCGGCGTTCTGCAGGCGGACCTCGGAGCCTTCGGCACCACCTGAACAGCGGCGCCACTTCACGCCGATCTCGGGACCGTCCGTCTTGTTGACGTAGATGTTGGTGCCGCCGACGGTGATGGTCCGCGCGGTGCTGTAGTTGACCCACTCGCCCTTGCGGAGATTTCCGGAAAGACCGGACGAAGAAGCACTGGCAGGCATCGCGGTGGCGACCAGCGCGCCGATCACACCGACCGCGACGACGAACATCTTTCTCTTCATCGAATTTCCTCCCCAGTAGAGGTGACTGGAAGAACGCGATGAAAATTAGCCATGCGTCCGTGACCGGGATACCGCCGGAAGAGCAGCGACCAACGACGCACAGGACTACTTGGATAGTCACCAACTGGGCCGAGAGAGTGACGACAAGCCACCAGCAGAGTGTCGCCGCACACCGTCAACGCTAGAACGCCCAGCACAACGAAAAAGGGGCCACACCAGCGGTGTGACCCCTCATTCAGGTGAAAATCAGACGACCGCGCGCTCCTCGGCGAAGTGGCACGCCGCGGGGTGGCCCCCGTTGCGCGGCACCAGCTCCGGCACCTCGGTGGCGCAGATGTCCTGCGCCTTCCAGCACCGCGTGCGGAACCGGCAGCCCGACGGCGGGTCGATCGGCGACGGCACGTCACCCGTCAGGCGGATGACGTCGCGCCGGCCGCGCTGGGTCGGGTCCGGCACCGGCACGGCGGACAGCAGCGCCTGCGTGTACGGGTGCATCGGCCGCTCGTAGATGTCGTCCTCGGTGCCGATCTCCACGATCTTGCCGAGGTACATCACCGCCACGCGGTTCGACAGGTGGCGGACCACCGACAGGTCGTGGGCGATGAACAGGTACGACAGGCCCATCTCGGCCTGCAGCTCGCCCAGCAGGTTCATCACCTGGGCCTGGATCGACACGTCGAGCGCGGACACCGGCTCGTCGCACACGATCACCTTGGGCTTCAACGCCAGAGCACGCGCGATGCCGATGCGCTGACGCTGACCGCCGGAGAACTGGTGCGGGTACCGGTTGATGTGCTCCGGGTTGAGACCCACGATCTCCAGGAGCTCCTGGACCTTCCGCTGGCGGTCGCCCTTCGGCGCCACCTCGGTGTGGATCTCGTACGGCTCACCGACGATGTCGCCGACCGTCATGCGCGGGTTCAGCGACGTGTACGGGTCCTGCAGCACGATCTGGATGTCGCGGCGCAGCTTGCGCAGCTCCGCGCCCTTCATGCCGAAGATGTCGCGGCCCTCGAACCTGGCCACGCCCGCGGTCGGCGGCTCCAGGCGCATCAGCACCTGGGCCAGAGTGGACTTGCCGCAACCGGACTCGCCCACGACGCCAAGGGTTTCGCCCTTGTTCAACGTGAACGAGACGCCGTCGACGGCCTGAACGTGGCCCACGGTGCGCTTGAACAGCACGCCGACGCGGACCGGGAAGTGCTTGACGAGGCCTTCGACCTCGAGGATCGGCTCAGCCACGAGCGACGACCTCCTCCGCGATGTGGCACCGGCTGGTGCGGCCCATGCCGAGGTTGTGCACGGCAGGGACCTCCGACACGCACCGGTCGAACGCGCGCGGGCAGCGCGGGTTGAACGGGCAGCCGGGTGGGATGTTGGTCAGCGACGGCGGCAGACCCTTGATGGTCTTGAGCTCCTGGCCCTTCAAGTCGAGCCTGGGCAACGACTCCAGCAGCGACTCGGTGTACGGGTGGCCCGGCGCGCGGAACAGCTCGTACACGTCGGCGTGCTCGACGATGCGGCCCGCGTACATGACCGAGATCCGGTCCGCGACGTCGGCGACCACGCCGAGGTCGTGGGTGATCAGGATCATGCCCATGTCACGTTCCTTCTGGATCTCCGCCAGCAGGTCCATGATCTGGGCCTGCACGGTGACGTCCAGCGCGGTCGTGGGCTCGTCCGCGATCAGCAGCTCCGGGTCCAGTGCCAGCGACATCGCGATCATCGCGCGCTGCCGCATACCGCCGGAGAACTGGTGCGGGTAGTCGGAGATCCGTCCCTTGGCGTTCGGGATCTTCACCTGGTCCAGGAGCTCGACAGCGCGCTTGCGGGCGTCCGCTTTGGACATCCCGCGGCGGACCTTCAGCTGCTCCTCGATCTGGAACCCGACGGTGAACACGGGGTTCAGCGCCGAGAGCGCGTCCTGGAAGATCATGGCGATGCCCTCGCCACGAACCTCACGACGCTCGTCGGCCGACTTCTCCAGCAGATCCTCACCGCGGAACTTGATGGTGCCCTTGGTGATGAACGCCGGCGGCATGTCCAGGATGCCCATGATCGTCTGCGCGGTCACGGACTTGCCGGAGCCGGATTCACCCAGCACCGCAAGGGTTTCGCCCGCCGAGACGTGGTACGAGACACCGTTGAGCACCTTCGCGACACCGTCGCGGGTGCGGAATTCCACGTGGAGATCCTCGACCTCCAGCAATGGCTGAGTCACAGGATTCCCCTATCGGGACTTGGGGTCGAGGGCGTCGCGCACGGCGTCGCCGAGCATGACGAAGGCCAGCACGGTGACGGTGACGAAGCCGGCGGGGAACAGCAGCATGTGCGGTGCCGACTGGAAGTAGTCGCGCGACTCCGAGATCATCACGCCCCACGACACGACCGGCGGGCGCAGGCCGATGCCGAGGAACGCGAGCGTCGCCTCGGCACCGATGAAGGCGCCCAGTGCGATCGTGGCGTACACCAGCACGGGTGCCACGGTGTTCGGCAGCAGGTGCCGGAACACGATCCGCAGCGGCGAGGCACCGAGGCCACGCGCGGCCTTCACGTAGTCCTGCTGCTTCGCCACCAGCGTCGCGGAACGCATGATGCGCATCGCGACCGGCCAGGACAGCACCGCGATCGAGAGCACCACCTGCGTGACGATCCGGACGACGCCGGGGTTCTCCGAAGGCGCGTTCAGCGTGGTCAGGATGACGATCGCGCCGAGCACGAACGGGATGCCGGCGAAGATGTCGGCGAACCGGGACAGCAGGCTGTCGAGCCAGGTCTTCGCGTACCCGGCGATGATGCCGACGGTCGACCCGATCAGCACGGTCAGCAGGGTCGCGAAGATGCCGACGAGCAACGACGCGCGGGCGCCGTGCATCGCGCGGGCGTACACGTCGTAGCCCTGCAGGTCGTAGCCGAACCACGCGTCGCCCGAGGGCGGCTGCAGCGACTTGTCGAGGTCGGCGTGGCGCGGGTCGACGGAGGTGAACAGCGTCGGCCAGATCGCCATCAGCACGATGACCGCGATGATCACCAGCGAGATGATGAACGTGGGCTTGGTGCGCAGCTCGCCCCACGCGTCGCTCCAGAGCGACCGGGGCTTGCGCTGCTTCTGCGACGAGTCGTCGACGTGGCTGAGCTGGTCGACACCGGCCGCGGCAGCCGCCTCGAGTCCGGAACCGCCGGACACGGATCCTGGGTCACTCATAGCGAATCCTCGGGTCGAGAACGGCGTACAGGAGGTCCACGAGCAGGCTCGCCAGCAGGTAGACCAGCACCAGCAGGGTCACGATGCCCGTGACCATGATGCCTTCCTTCTCCTGGATGCCGCGGAAGATCAGGCCGCCGATGCCGTTGATGTTGAAGACGCCCTCGGTGACGATCGCGCCACCCATGAGGCTGCCGAGGTCGGTGCCGAGGAACGTGATCACCGGGATCAGCGAGTTGCGCAGCAGGTGGATGCCGACGACGCGGGTCTGCGGCTGGCCCTTCGCGATCGCCGTGCGCACGTAGTCGGCGCGACGGTTCTCGACGATGCTCGTGCGGGTCAGCCGGGCTACGTAGGCCATCGAGAGACTGCCGAGCACGAAGCCGGGGAGTATCAGTTCGCCGATCGTCGGATCGGAGCTGACCGAGGTGTCCATGATGTCGAAGCCCTGCGGGCCGAGGTAGAGCCGCAGCACGAAGCCGGTGACGAAGACCGGCAGCGAGATCAGGAACAGGGTCGAGACCAGGACCAGGTTGTCCAGGAAGCCCTGCTTGCGCAGACCGGTGAGGATGCCGGCGGTGATGCCGATGATGGCTTCGATGACCAGGGCGATGAGGCCCATCTTGAGCGTGATCGGCCACGAGGTGCTGATCTGCTCACCGACGGACACGCCGTTGAAGGTGGTGCCGAAGTCACCGGTGATGAGGTTGCCCAGGTACTTGAAGTACTGGACGAGCAACGGGTCGTTGAGGTTGAGCTTCTGACTCATCTCAGCGATGTAGTTCGGGTCGCACGGCCGCTGGCCGCACTTGCCGGCGAAGGGGTCCTGGGGGATCGCCCAGACCAAGGCGTAGATGAGAAAAGTGGTCCCGAGGAAGACCGGTATCAGCTGCAGCAGACGGCGCAGCACATAGCGACCCATGAGGTCGGCTCCTTGCGTGGTGGGGGCGCCCTGAGCCTGAACACCGCTCCGGCCCCGCGCCCGTAACGCTTGAGGGACGCGGGGCCGGACGGATCAATCAGAACTCAGGTGTTCGGCAATCAGGCCTTGACTCGGAACGACTCCAGAACGGCCTGGCGCTTGAACGACATCTTGGCCTCGAGCAGGTTCTTCGAGCGGCCGCCGATGCCCTTCTCGTTCCAGGTCGGCATGGAGGGCAGGTCCTTGGCGATGATGTCCTCGGCCTGCTGGTAGAGCTTGATCGCCTCGTCCTCGTTGGCCGTCTCGTCCGCCTTCTTCAGCAGCGCGTCGACCTCGGGCTTCGAGTAGTTCGAGTCGTTGGACGACCCACCCGTGCGGTACAGCGGGTTGAGGAAGTTCTCGATCGACGGGTAGTCGGCGGACCAGTCCGAACGGCTCATGCCGGTCAGCTGCTTGCCGTCGACGATCTGACGGAACGCACCGAAGTTGGTGGCGCCGACGAACTCGCACTCGACGCCCAGCGCCTGCTTGATGCTGTTGCAAGCGGCCTCGAGAGGCTCCTTGCGGCCACCGTCCTGGTTGGACTGGATGGTGAGCTTGCCGGTGAAGCCGGACTCCTTCAGCAGCTCCTTGGCCTTCTCCGGGTTGTACTTGCAGTACTCACCGCAGGTGTCCGGGCGGTAGCCCTTGATGCCGGGCGAGACGAAGCTGGTGGACGGCACGTACGAGCCGGCCAGCACGGTCTTCGTGATCTGCTCCCGGTTGATGGCCATCGAGACGGCCTGGCGCAGCTTGACGTTCTGGAACGCCGGGATGTACTGCGGGAACGCGATCGCGCTCTGGCCCAGCAGGTTCGCGGTCACGACCGCGTCACCCAGGTCTGCCTTGTACTTCTCGCCGACCTTGGCCGACGGGGGCAGGGCCTCCATGAAGTCCAGCTTGCCCGCGACCAGGTCCTGGTACGCGGTCTCCTGGGAGGAGTAGATCTTGTAGTCCAAGGTCTTGAAGTGGACCTTGTCCTCGCCCTTGTAGTCGTCGAAGCGCTCCATCTTGATCAGCGCGTTCGGCGTGCGGGAGACGAACTTGAGCGGGCCGTTGCCGATCGGCTTGGCCTCGGCCGCCTTCGGGTCCGCGAAGAACGAGTCCGCCATCGGCGAGAACGGCGTGTAGCCGATCATCGTGGTGAAGACCGAGGTCGGGCCGTTCAGGGTGACCTTGAACTCGTAGTCGCCCACGAGCTCGAGGCCGGACATCTTGTCCTTGGCCGGCTTGGCCTTCTCGTCCTCCGGGTGGACGTCCGAGAAGCCCTGGATCGGGGCGAAGAACGATGCCGCCTGCTGCGCGTTCGGCGCGTACGCGGCCCAGTTCCAGGCGTCGACGAAGTTCTTCGCCTTGACCTCGGTGCCGTCGTGGAACTTCCAGCCCTGCTTGAGCTTGATGTCGTAGACCTTCGCGTCCGAGGACGTGATCGACTCGGCCATCAAGTTGTAGGGCGCGCCGTCCTCGGCCTTGTAACCGACCAGCCGCGAGAACAGCGAGTCAGTGACCTTGCCACCGCCGGCCTCGGTCGTGTTGGCCGGGAACAACGTGCTCTTGGGCTCGGTGCCGTAGATGGACACCGTGCCGTCCGGGTTGTCCTTGCCGGTAGCAGTGGAGCCACCCCCACCGCCGCCGCACGCGCTGAGCGTCATGGCCAGCGCGGCTGGCAGTGCCACCCACGCAACCCGTGATCGCGACATCAGTCTCTCCCGCCTTTCCCCGGCGTCGGCGCAGTTATTGCGCACGCACGCCTCCCCGGGAGGTCTCGTCCACCTCCCAAAACGTGAGAGGACGTTAACCGGGGTGTCCAGGAGTACGCGCATCGAAAGCGGTCACAAACTCGTCACGATCACCTCAAGTCGACCTTAATTCTCCGCTAGACCAGCGAAAACGCGATGCCGTCGAGGATGTCGTGCTCACTGCACACGAGCGTGCGAATACCCGCGCGATTCGAGAGCTCCTCGGCAATCGCACGCAGAACGATGGCTCCACCGCAGATCACGTCCACCCGACCGGGATGCATGGGCCCGAGCGAGGCACGCTCATCATGAGTCATCGACAGGATACGGTCGGTGATTTCTTCTACATTGTCAAGTGTGATTCGGCTGAGGTGAATAACGTCGCTGTTGTACACCTCCAGCCCCTGGACCAGGGCTGACAACGTCGTGACGGTCCCGGCGACGCCAATCCACGTCTTCGTCTTCTCGACGGGCACGACTTCGAACGCCTCTTTGATCTGCGCCCGCGCAAACGCTTCCGCCGCGGCGATTTCTTCGGGAGTGGGCGGGTCAGACTTGATGAACCGCTCGGTCAGCCGCACGCACCCGATGTCCATCGACCGCGCGGCCTCGACCTCCGTGCCGCCGCCGAGGACGAACTCGGTCGAACCTCCACCCAAATCGGTGACGAGGAAGGGTCCCTCTTCCGGGTCAAGGTCGGCCACCGCACCGAGGTAGCTCAGGCGTGCTTCCTCGTCCCCGGTGATCACCTCCGCGGGCGCGCCGAGGATCGCCTCGGTCATGCCGAAGAACTCGTCCCGGTTGCTCGCGTCGCGCGTGGCACTCGTGGCAACCATGCGTGCCCGCTCGACACCCTTGCGTTGCATCGTGCGCGCGTAGTCCAGCAGCGCTTGTTCGGTCCGCTCGATCGCGTCGGGGTGCAGCCGGCCGGTCGCGTCGACCCCCTGCCCGAGCCGGACGATCTGCATCTCGCGGTGCACGTCCCGCAGCCACGCCGTGCCGTCGTCCCTTTTGGTCACGTCGGCGATCAGCAGCCTGATCGAGTTGGTCCCGCAGTCGATGGCCGCAACCCGCGACATGATCACCCCTAGATCGGTTCTCGGTACTCCTCGGCAAGCATGGCGTAGACGTAGCTGTCGCCCCACTCGCCCTTGAAGAGCTCGTGGTGCCTCAGGTGCGCCTCCCTGCGCATGTTCAGGCGTTCCATGACCCGCCAGCTCGGCTCGTTGCGCGCGTCACACTCGGCCTGGATGCGGTGCAGGCCCAAGTCCTCGAAGCCGAGCTTCAGCATGTGCGCGGCGGCCTCCTGTGCGTAGCCCTTGCCCTGGAAGGCGGGGTGGAGGCTGTAGCCGATCTCGCCCTGCCGGTTGGCCTCGTTCGTCCACTTGAGGGCGACATCGCCGATGACCTCTTCATCGAGACACACCGCGAGCGCAAGCCGTTGCCCTTCTTCGGTCAGCTCGTGCTCGTTGATCCTCCGCGCGAGCAGCTCCGCGACGCCTTCCCTGCTCGCCGTGTCGTTGTAGAGGTAGCGGTGGACCTCGGGGAGCGAGCGGTAGGCGTGGAAAACGTCGAGATCGTCTTCCTGGAACGGGCGCAGGACCAGTCTCGCGGTCCTGATCGGGTAGTCAGGCCTCAGCACGCTCGTCCTCCAGCAGCGCGTAGATGAAGGCGTCGCACCACTCGCCTTTGTAGAGCTCGTTGTGGCGGTAGTGCGCTTCCCTGCGCATGCCCAGGCGTTCCATCAGGCGCCAGCTCGGCTCGTTGCGCGGGTCGCGGTGGGCGATGATCCGGTGCAGGTTCAGGTGGTCGAACCCAAACTCGAGCAGCGCCTCAGCCGCCTCGGTGGCCAGCCCCTTGCCCTGGAACTCGGGGTTGAAGCCGTAGCCGATCTCGCCCTGGCGGTTGACCTCGCTGAGCCACTTGAGGACCACGTCGCCGACGACCCTGCCATGTCCCTTCTGGCCCTCGTCGGTCAGCTCGGTGCAGGCCATCCGCTCGGCGATCAGTTCTCTCGTCTGCTCGCGGTCCTGGGCATCGCTGTAGAGGTAGCGGTGCACCTCGGGCTGCGAGCGGTAGGCGTGCAGGTCGTCAAGGTCGTGCGGTTCGAAGGGACGCAGGACGAGGCGCGCGGTCCTGATCGGGAAGTCAGGCACTTTCGTACTCCTCCTTCAGCAGCGCGTAGACGTAGGAGTCGCACCACTCGCCCTTGACCATCATGGAACGCCTGAAGTGCGCCTCCCTGCACATCTTCAGGCGTTCCATCAGCCGCCACGACGGCTCGTTGCGCACGTCGCTCTCGGCCTGGACGCGGTGCAGTTTCAGCTCTTCGCGAGCCAGGCCCTTGCCGTGGAACTCGGGGTTGAAGACGTAGCCGATCTCGCCCTGGCGGTGCTCTTCGCTCAGCCAGCTGAGGACGACGTCGCCGATGACCCGGCCAGCCTCGGGCCAGTAAGCCGCCAGCACGAGCCACTGGTCCTCTTCGGTCACCTCGTACTGGGTCATCTTCTTGGCGAACGCTTCCTCGGCTTTCGCGCGGTCGTCGAGGTGGTCGGCGAAGAGGTAGCGGTAGACGTCGGGGCGGGAGCGGGTGGTGTAGAAGTCATCGAAGTACGCGGGTTCGTACGGGCGGAGGAGGAGGCAGTCGGTCATCAAGGGATAGACAGGGCGCAGGCCCACCACCTTGCCAAGAACTGCCGCCCGTGCCTCGCGATTTACGGCTGGCGCAGCTCCGATGGCAGCCCCTTCGCGAACACGACCTGCCCGGTCGATCCGCCGCGACCTAACCACCAGCACCTACGACGACACCCATGCTGACCAGCTCAAGGCGCCCTGTCGATAATCTGACAGGGCGCCTCAGAATCTCGCGGGTTGAACTAACTTCACTTCAAGACAACGGGCCAACGAATTACAAGGCGTCAGGTCTCCATAAGTTTTTCCATACCTGCGAGATACGGCATGCACTCACGTTCGGCGCGATTCATAATCGACCTGTACACATCGGCAGCACCAATCCCGACGGCCGAGCGAAGCTCTTCAATGTCACGGAATTGTTGCCGCTGCTGAGCCGTCACCCGATCCCAAGACACCGCCTCCAGCGCGACCCCCTCTGACCACACCGCATCCACTTCCAATGCTCCCATCACCGCCTGGAAGCAAGCTTCAGCCGAGTAGTCCTTCCATCCGGTCAACGCCAACGACATCGACGTGATCGCCTCAACCGTGACAGCCTCTGCTAGATCGAACTCCTCACGATCTTGCACCAAGGGCAAATCATGCGCCAAGTCAATAAGCGCCGCTTCTACCTTACGCAATGCCTTCTCCCGCGTCGCGTTTGGCAACTCCCGAATGAATCGCACAACAGCCACGATGGCGTCATGCGACGAGTCCGCCCCGCGCAACCCTGGGCGCACTTCCCCGTACACCTGATACACGGACATCACCCGCGAAGCCGCTGCCAAGGCAAATACGGCACGAGAGTGCTCACCAAGTTCAGCACACGCGTTCTTGATGTATTCGATCTCTTCCATGGAGGACAACAATTCATCCTTTCCAGCGTGCCGGGTCATTCCCAGACAGCGGTTCGTCGTCCCGTGATGACCGCGCCGGCCTTTGTGAGCGCCTCTCGGCAGGCTGCACAGAACGGCCGACTCGCGACGATAGCGCTCGGACTCAACCCAAGATGATCAGCTGCGGCCAGAAGTTTCACTTCAGCATGTGCTCCACTGCTCAGGGACACCGCCAACTCTCCGGCATCAATCACGCTCGTCCGTTGAACACGCGTCAGGTTGCTACGGGCTCCGACTGCGGCGATGTCTAGGCCGCCCTCGGCGCCTTCTGCATGCAACAGGCCAGTTGTCCTCCGCCCCTGCGCACCTTCAGGCAGCAAATCATGCAGTTCATCCACTCGATCAACAAGGTGATCGACATCTGCACCGCCCGTACCGCAGTTGTGCACAAGGACAGGCGTGTCGCCTACCACAACATGGTAGGTATGCACTGCATCGATCGTCAGGTCGTAGACCGGCTGCACCTGGCTGTGGTGTTCAACCGTCGACACCACGACCGACGAGCCATCAATCGACCGCAGATGTTCGTTCGGTTGGAGCGTGCCGATCTTGGCGAAGTCGCCGCGCTCCTCTACCCAGACCGGGTGCCATGACGTCGCGTCGACAGTCCCTCCAGCCACCGAGACACGGGTCATGTCGCCCTCATCGGTGTGCACGATCGTGCCCACCACCTCAAGATCCGACGTCACACCTGTAGAAGGATCACTGGCCTTGACCTTGTGCCCAACCCGTATCTCATCGATCGGTTTGGACGACCCATCGGCCATCAACACACGTGTGCCAGCTACAAAGCTGTGCAGCAGGCAGGAATTACCCACGCCGTCGGCTCTGCCGCCCAGTTTGCGGATCGCGTTCTGCGCGATCTCCTGTGCCGCCGCAGTGATCCTTTCGACCCGCCGCAACAACCCCTGAGCCTTCTCGATGACCTTCGCCATCGTCACCGTGGCCCGCACAGCCTTGTAGCCGGCCTCCAGAACCTTGCCGACCTTGCCCCACGGCACCAGGTTCATCACCAGCCCACCACAGGCCCAGATATCACCCTTGGTGAAACAATCCACGATGTCGTTCCACCCGGAGATGTCCTTCAACAACTCCCAGGCAACATCCTTGATCACATCCCACTTCGACCTGTGGGCAGTCTTCAAAGCCTCCTCATACTCAGCCTGACTGATCCCCGCATCCCGCAAGCCCTGCTCAGTCGCCTGACGCTTGGCTGAGTCCGCCTGCACCTGAGCAGAACGCTGACCCTTGAAGAAGTTCTGAACACCGCGATACTGCTGCTCGCTCTGGTAGTTCTCCCGGCCACCACCACACAAGATGCCATCCGGGCCGCACTGCCCACCCGACAACAAACCCGTCGGATCGCTGAACGTCACCGGACTGTTGTTGCTGTACGCATAACCGTTCAACTGCTGCGGATCGTTGTTGTCGATGATCGGATCAGCAGACAAGAACCGACCAGCAGAAGAGTCGTACAAACGCGCACCCACACGCGTCAGACCCGACTCCTCCCGCGTACCACCAACAAACCCGTGCTGATTCCACGACGCAGCACTACCACGCGACTCACCGAACGGGGTCTGCCGACGCGAAGCCACCGCCAGATTCCCGGCAGTCACCGCGGCGATCTCCGTGCCCTGGTGATCAGTCACCAACCACTTCAGGCCCGAGATCGAGTTCCGCTGGGCCACGACGTGTCCGTTGTGGCTGTAGTAGCGCGTCCACGACGGCGTCGAGGTGCCTGCCTCCAGCCGGATCTCCTGTCCGAACACGTACAGCGTGGTGGCTGAAGGCTCACGCGCGATGAGCCGGTTGCCGTCCGCGTCGTAGAGGTACGTCGACTCCTTGCCGTCGGCGTTCTTCACCTTCGACACGCGACCCTCGACGTCGTACTCCAGCGTCTGCGTGTTGCCGGAGATCCTGCGCGACGTCGTGTTGCCCGCGGTGTCGTAGCCGAACGTGTCCTGCGACGTACCGTTCGGACCGGTCGTGTCCACCTTCGACACCGTGTGTGGCTGAGCAGCACCCGCGGCGGGATAGGTGAAGGAGTTCACCGTGTTGCCCGCAGTCGCGTGCGATGTCTGCGTCAGGCGGTTACCGGTCTTGTCGAACGTCCACGACATCCAGTACGGCGCCGCACCGCCCAAAGTGGACGTTGACTTGGCGGCAGAGCAATCGCCGGAACCAGGAGTCCACGCCGAGGTCATGCGACGCAGGTAGTCGTAGGCGAAGCACTGGATGTCCGACGGGCCGCCCTCAGGGGTGTCCGCGATGCGGCTGATGTTGCCAGCCGCGTCGTAGCTGTAGTTGCGGTCAGCGATGCGATACGCGGTCGGAGTTTCCCGATCCGCGATCGTGCGCTCTAGCCTGCGAGTGCCTTCCTCGTAGAAGTTGGTCACCCACAGGTTGTTCTTGCTGTCCTCGCTGTCGTACGTCTCCTGCAGCACCTCACCCAATGCGGAATAGTTCGTGCCGGTGACGTAGTGCCCCGCCTCTCCGGTGTACAGGCCACCGGTGGTGCGGTCGGGCAGACCAAAGGCGTTGTAGAACGTCTCCACTGACTCGCCGGGCACGATCGTTGTGCCGCCGGAGTTGACGTCCAAATAGGACACGGACTTTGGTTTGCCGTTGGTGGTGTAGTCCGTCCGGGTTTCGTAACCGTTGCTGAGCGCGCCCTCCGCCGACGGGATGGAGACCTTCTCGCCCATCGGGCGGCCGGCCTCGTCATAGCCGATGACCTTGCGCAGGTAAGCCTGGCCATTGACCCATCTGCGGGACAGCGTCAGCATGCCGCGGCCGTTGAGCCGACCGCTCGTGTCGACGGACGTGTCGTACTGCCACTCGGCGAGCTTCGTGGTTCCGTCGAACGAAGCGGTCTTGCGGCTCAGCGCGTCGTAGGTGAACGTGACCTTGCGGTTTCGGCCATCTGTGCTCGACACGACCCGACCGGCTGCGTCGTATTCCGTCTCGGAATGCCCGGTGTCTGGATCATCCGCGGTGATTTTGCGGCCGCGCAGGTCGTAGCCGTAGCGCCAGGCGTTGCCCACCGGGTCGATCACCGACGCCAGCTGACCCGCAGGCGTGTACACGTACTTCGTCGTGTCGAACGCGGTGCCCAAACCAGCCGTGTACTGACGTTTCTCGGTAGTCCGGCCCTGCGCGTCACTGATCACCGTCGTGGCCGCCGACCCCTGCGGCGGAGTCGTGTGCACCCTGTCACCGCCATAGGCCGTGGTGGTGCGCCACTGCTCTACCGCGAGCTTGCGGTAGATCGACGCGGTCGGCCGCTCCATCCCGTCGTACTCAGTGATGGTCTGGTTCGGCACGGCGTTGTCGAACACTCCGGCCAATGAACCCGACGCCGCCTGGTCGTTCCAGTAAGCGCCGTTCGTCTTGTACGGCAGGCCACGCGAGTCGTAGAACGTGTCTGAGATCTGTCGGCCACCCGAAGGCGAGGGCGTTTGAGTCTGCCGCTCCCGGAACAAACCATCATATAGCGTGTACGAGGTCAGATAAGTCCCGTCGTCCTGCTGGCGCTTCGCCGCCACGACGCTGGGAGCGTTGGTGTTGTAGGTGTACTCGAACTCAGCGTCAGCCTGCCAAGACTCCTTGGGATGCCCCGGCGTCCACGCCTTCACCAGCCTGCCCAGCGCGTCGTACTTGAGATCCGCACGCCGCCCGTTCGGATCGACTGACGCCGTGGACGCGCCCCAAGCCGGGTCGACATAACCAGTGGAAACGTGCCCCAGCGCGTTGGTGCTGGTGATCTGGGTCAGCGGGCCATCGGATGGCGAATAGGCCGTGGTCGTCTTTGCGTTGGTTGCGTCAACGACCTCCAGTGGACGGCCGTAGGTGTCGAACGTCGAACTCGAAGCGGTGACCCACTTCTGGCCGCCGCCGTCCCACCGGTCGAGCACCTCGGCCTTGGTGATGTCGCCCTTCGCAGGTGCCTCGCCCCACGCCTTGCCATCGAAATACGACTTCGCGATGGACAGCACCGAAGTGGAAGACGCTTGCACGTCGCACAGGCCCTTGACGGTCTCCACCTGTGAGGCGTAGGTCAGCATCCAGGCCGCGTCGTTGCGGGCGAATGTGGACCGGGTGCACGACTCGTCGCCGGTGACGCCCAGGTCACCGTGATCTTCGGCTTTCGTCACGATGCCGATCGAGTCGTACGTCTTGACGACCTTGGTCCGCCGCCACTGGCCGTTTTCCAGCAGCGTGCGGCCACGCACGGCCTCGACGTTGCTGAGCTTGGCTTCCTTGCCATCAGCGCCAGTGACGGTGGCCCCGCTCACCCACGGGTCGTTGACCGACGCCGAGACGAGCTGACCGTTGTTGTACTGCCGGTTCTCACGTACGAAGCCCTGCAGACGCTGCGCGTCCTGGATCGGCTCGCCTTCGCTGGTGGACACCGTGGCGCCGTCCATGCCGCGCAGGTACGAGGTTTCCGTGACGCTCTGCTTCTCCGACGGGTCACCCTTGATCGTGCGCACCGTGCCATAACCACGCCACTGCGACCACGTTCGCTTGTCGGCCTCGGCGAAGTCGTTCTCATCGAAGTGCCAAGCGGGATCACCGACGTAGTCGTAGTGCGTCTTGACCAGCGACGAGGCGCCGGTGCGATCGTCATCGACGACATCGGTCACGACGTACTTGTGGAAGTAGTCGAGGATCGCCTTGGACGCACCGTTCGGCGTCCACCACGTCGGGTAGCAGCGCAGGTTGTTCGAAGCGAGCGCGGTCGGCGAGGGCATGCGCGAGCCTGGTACGCAGTCCGCGTCGCTGTACTTGATCTCCGTGTGTGCACCGGCCTCGTTGGTGATGCCGGTGATGCGGTATCTGGTCAACGGCAGCAGGTCGTCGTGACCGCTGTCCACCCGGTTGTCCATGGCCTTGCGGTCGAACGTGGTCGGCGGTAGCGAGATCGAGCCTCCACGAAGTCCGGTGTGGACGATCGACTTCAGGTTCATCGCCGGTGACGTGCCATCGCCGGTGGAAGGGAAGTCCTGGGTCAGCGACCACGAATCGACGTCGTTGAACCCGCCACTTCCGTTGCCCACCTGCGTAGTGAT
The DNA here is from genome assembly GCF_000955955.1 of Lentzea aerocolonigenes. Lineage (GTDB taxonomy): Bacteria > Actinomycetota > Actinomycetes > Mycobacteriales > Pseudonocardiaceae > Lentzea > Lentzea aerocolonigenes_A. The sequence continues at coordinate 22,639 of NZ_JYJG01000085.1, read as the reverse complement.
CTTGGTGAGTCGCTTGCGGGTGAAGAACGTGGGCGTCAACCGGTTCGTGCACTGCTCACCCGCGTTGCAGATCTGGTCCGCCGGCACATCCGGCCAGGACGAGGCGGTCGAAGCGTTGAGCTGGCCGGGGTCACAGGTAATCTGCCCGTTGGGCAGACAGCGCTCGGCGGTGTCGAACCACACTCGTGCCCCGGCATTGCCATAAACGCTGTTGTCGCGCAGCCCGTACTCGATGCGCCTCAGCTGACCACCACGTACGTACTGCGTGCCCTTCGCGGCATCCGCATTACGGCCGTAGAAGTTGGTCTCCGGCTCGTAGTAGTACGTCGTGACGTTGCCATGAGGATCGACCGAGTAGTCGACGTTCCACCGATATGCCTGTTGGCACCACGACGCGTCGAATGTGGTCTGCCTGCACGGTTCACCGTCGTTGTTGCCGAACACGGGCTCGGTCCACGCCGATTGCGTCTCCGGCTTGCCCGCCGACCAGCCGGGCAGCTTGTTGAGACCGAGGAAGTACTGGGTGCCGTCGGTCGTGGTGACCTTCCAGTGCTCGCCGTCGTTGTCTCCGTTCGAGGCTCCGAACAAGTGCTCGACGCGTGCACCGTCGTCGTTCTTCGCCCGCCAGACCTCCTGGCCGTTCACCTTGTCCTTGTGCTTGACCAGCTGGCCGGACACGCCGACGAGGCTGATCGTGACGTTGTCATTGGCCCAGCACTGGTCGCCCGTCTTGGTCTGGTCGTTGTTGCCACCTAGATCAAGACTGCACGGCTTGAACTGACGCTCGATGAAACCGCCAGGCGAGACGTCCCAGCCGTCACCGACGATCGATGCCTGGTTGTTCGTCGACGAAGTCCTGCCGTCCAGACTCTGCGACGAATAGCCCAGTGACACCGACGGGGCTTTGCCTCCCACAGCCGGAGGAAGGCGAAGCGGGTAGCCGTAGCTGAAATCGCCTGAGGAACCGCCGGCGTTCCACGATCCCGCGGCAGCGAGCGATGTCGCGGTGTAGGTACCGTTGCCGCTCGACGGCGCCGCGGTCGCGGCCAGAACCATCGGACTGGAGTCGGCTCTGTGCGCGGCGGTCGACGCTGTGGAGGCGGACGGTGTCACATCCGCGAAGACCTTGCCCGCCTTGCGGTCGTTGCTACCGCCAGGAAGAGCTGTGGTCCGCCGACATTCCGCCTTGTCCGGAGTGGACAGTGCACACGCGGGCAGTGAGACCAGTCGCAATCGCGAGGCGTAGTCACCGCCGAAAGCCGACGCGAACGACCGGTAGTCGACCTCAACCCTCACCGGAGCATCTGCCGCACCGCCGGCATCCGCGACTGTCAGCAGAACACCGCTCAGCCCCAGCTTCTTCGTTGCGTCCTGCCCCTTGACGTTCACCCGCACCTTCACGGGCTTCGCCGATAGAGCGGCAGCATTCTTTTTGCTCTGCAGAGAAACCACGCCGGCCTTGACTGCGGACTCGCCGACCTCGACCTCAGCCTGAGATTCAGTCGGCCACGACACCGGATCAGCCTTAGTCACAGCGGCCTTCGCCGCCTGGTCGCCAGACTTCCTCTGCACCGGGGGGACAGCCGTTGTCGGAACCGACTTGTCCTTCTGCAGCTCTGGAAGCTTCCAACCGTACTGGTTCGAGCCAGCGGCAAACGCGTCCTGGCCAGACACGAGCAACAACGACAGCACGACGCAGAGCGCCGTCCACTTTCTTCTTCTCACAGCAAAGTCCCCAAGTGGTCAGAAGTGCTTCGTGGCCAAGTACATATCGGTGATGTTCTGGGCAGAAGAAACGCCCGAATAGATGCGGGCGTCATCGATGTCGCCCTTCCAAGGGTCGGAGCGATGCCCGTCCCAGAGGCCGCGTCCGATCCAGAACTCACCGGATCCGTTGAAGGCCTGGAGCCCAGTCCCCGAGGTGCTGTCGCCGCTGAACGCGTGCTGCTTGATTCCGTTGACGTACAACGTGATCGTGCCGGTAGTCGCATCGAACGTCGCTGCGAGGTGAACCCACTTGTTCGCCTCGGCCGGCACGTCGGACAGTGCGAACGACCCACCACCCGATGGGGTATGCGTCAGCAGGAAGCTCCACTTACCAGTCTCGGGCCGATACCCCAGCAGGAATGGCGAGAACGTGTTGTCACCCATCCCGACCGCGGCCCGCGGGGCGTTGTCGAACCCGCTGTGGCGAACCCAGGCGGACACGGTGTACGACCGATCCGTTCGCAGGTTCACCGGATGCGGCCCCGCTACCTGACCCGTTTCGGACGAGTCGAACTTCAGCCACTTGTCCTTGCTGGTCAGGATTTGGTTGGGATCATCAGGATCGGCCGGCGTGCCGGCCCACGAGACGCCACCGGAGAGAGTGCCGTTCTGCCGTGTCACCTCGTCCTTGGTCGTGGTGCCCTCGCGTTCATCGAGGTTGTAGCGCGCACGCAGCACGACGAAGTTGTTCTGGTTCGCCGCTTCGGCCGCGCTCACCGCACGATCCCACACCTGGACGTGATCAATCGTGCCCTCGACCTGGTCGACGCGCCCGCCCAGCCACTTGGCCGCACCCACCACGAACTGGCCAGGTGCGTTCCACAACGTGCCGTCGGCCGTTCCTTCGAGCTTTCCGTTGACGTACAAGGACAACTTGTGCGAATTCGGCTCGTAGGTGCCGAGCAGGTGGGTCCACACGCCGGTCTGCGGCGGTGCTGCCGAGACCGCGCGATACGGAACGGGTGTATCTGTGTCGGCTGAGCCACCGTTGAACACCCAGCGGTCCAGGGTCTTGTTGTACTGCAGGTAGAAGCCGCTCCCGCGGGTCCCGTCCTGGCTCGCAACCGAGTAGAAGGCCCCCGTGTTGTCGAGCTTCGCCCACGCCGACACCGAGAACGCCTTCGACGTGTCCACCACAGCGGACGACGCGGACGAGAACGAACTCGTGGTGTTGACCTGGCCGTTGCCCGCATAGCCGGAACCGAAGGTCGCGCCGTTCAATGTCAGCGGGTGGCCCTTGCCAGTGCTGTCGGCCGCGGTCGTGCCACCGGTCTCGTCGAAGTTCCACGCCGCCACAGGAGCAGCGGGATCAGCGACGTTGAAGACGTAGGTCTGCGGTGCCGCCGCACGGTTTCCCGCCTTGTCGTACGCCTGCACGTACAACGTGTTGGTACCCGCCTGCATCGGCGTGATCGGCACGTTGACGACACCGGTCGCCTCGGACACGTTGACCTGGTTGTCGATGGTGTCGACGTTCAGCGACCAGCCGTAGCGCACCACGTCCATCGAACCGTTCGGGCCCGTGTTGCCGTTGGGCGAGAACGTGAAATTGCCGGTGCGGCCGACGCTGCCGTTGAATCCTGTCGTCGGGTAGTCGGTGGACGCCACGGCTGGCTTGTTCGGCGCCACGGTGTCGATGACGAACTCGCAGTCCGGCGATGGCGGGCTGGGCAACTGCCCATCACCTGATCTGAGGAAGAAGGTGTAGATCCCGTCGCCCAAAGTCCAGCTCTCGGGCACACGCACCTCGGCGAACGAGCCCGCCTGCACCTTGTCCACGTAGATCTCGGGTCCGCTCCACGGATGGGTTGACGGTATACCTCCGTAGAACTGGAAGCCCGCGTTCAGGAATCCACCGTCCGGATCGGACAGTCGTGCACGTACCCGCGGAGTGCGTGTACCGACGTGCGGCCGGTTGACACCGGTGACACAGGGCAGCGCGTCTTCCTTGTTCGGGCCCCAGCCTTCGATGCCCATGTCGGCCGGCACCCCAGGGTAGGAGTTGTACTTCACCACGAGGTACGGGTTGAGGTTGAACCGTCGCCACGAGTTGTCGAGATCCGCCTCGTTCTTGGCCTTGAGCATGAACGTCGTGGTGGTCCAGCTCCCATTCGCGGCGGCGACCACCGCAGACATCGCGTCGAAGTCCGCACCACCGTCAGTCGGGCAATGACCGGGGTTGTTCACTTTGTTGTTCTCCGACAGCGCACCGCCCCACTCCCAGCCAGGCTGGTTGTTCCAGGTGGTGTTCTGGTCGATCCACTTGGTGAGCCACAGTTCCGTCGGAGAGGCCGTGGTGCAGGCATAGGAACTGATCACGTCGGCGTGCAAGGTCGCCGAGTTGATCTTCTTGCCGACGAGCTCGCTCGTGTTCAGCTGGAGGTAGGTCCGGGAGATGCCGTTCGACTTCGCCCCCAGCGAGGCCTTGTTCAGGTACCCGGCCTTGAGGTCACCGAGCTGACCATCGGTTTTGTCGTAGTTTGGCGAATTCGCCCAGTCCGCAGGCGACTGCACCACCGCGTGGTGCTGCTTTCCGCACGTCGTGCAGGTGTAGTCCGGATCAAGTCGCACCGGATAGGTGGTGTTCGGATCAGCGAGGAATGCCTGATCCGGCGTGACCGAGATCGTGTCCGCACCGACCTCGACGCCCATGACTCCCTGGCGTGCCGCCTCGGCGGAGTCCCACATGCGGGACGCGTCGCCACTGAACACCTGGTTGCCGTCAGGGCCAGTTACCACGAGCCCGTCGGCCCGCGAAGTTGCCGCCGATTTCGCGGCAGCTCCTGCGGTACCGGCATTGCTGATCTTCGTGTTCTTGGTGTGGGACTTGAAGGTGACCTTCTTCAGCTTCGGGTTCTTCGCCGCCTCGGCTGTCTTGACCACGAGGTTCTGCGCGAAACCGGTCAGCGACGCCTGCACCTCCAGGTCCACACCGGGCAACACGTCCGGGTAGGTGGCGGTCTGGCCGGAGATTCGCGCCGGCGGCAGGTCGGTGTCCCAGCCGAACCCGACCTCTGCTTCTCCCTTCACCAGCCGGGCAACAGGTTTCGCCGCGGATCCAGAACCGCCGGCAGTGAACGACATGGTGACCGGCGCTGCCTTCGGCGCCAGCGTGCCGTCGGCCTGACGCACGAGGCTCAGGTCGACCGCGGCCCAGGCGCCGTTCTGCTTGACGCGCACCGGATGCGTGTAGTTGGTCCAGGTCCGGGACCCATCTGGGTTGGCCGTGACCTGCGACGTCTCGGTCGTCTCCGACCCGATGACGATCGGCTTACCACTCTGCTTCGCGAGTTTCTCCGCGCTTGTGGCGTCCGCTGCCTCGTTCGGCACCGCGGCTGTCGCCACCCCGACCGAGCTGACGAGTGTGCCTGCCAACACGAGGGCAGCACTGATTGCGGGCAGAGCAAGGCTCCGCCCTTTGGCGTTGAACATCTAGAACTTCCCCCTACTGCCGGTCCCCACCAGCAGCCGATCCACACGGTCCTGTCCCCTGACCCGTGATGCAGCACTATGGTCGAGTTCCCTGGGAAAGGGAATAGGCCAGCCAGTGAAATTTCACCTGCGTGCGAACCAGGCGCTCGCACCACGCAGACGCACGCGCAGCGACCTCGACGCGGTCATGCTGGAGGCAGATCGCGGATCTCGTTAAGCGAACCCTCGATCACAGCTCGGTGCGCCGACGAGCTTCCTGTGCGTGCTGACGATCAGGGGCTTCTGCCAGCACAGATACTGCGGGCTAGCTGGGCGTGATCGTGACCAGGCTGCTCGGCGTCGCGCTGTTCGCGTCCGTCGACGACTTCTCGGTCGACGACGTGCTGGACTGCTGCGACGTGCCACCGGTCGACTGCGAGGTGCCACCCGTCGACTGCGGCGGGTCGGCCGGCTTCGAGGACGTGGTGGTCGTCGTCGTGGTCGTGGTGGTCGTTGTCGTCGTGGTGGTCGACGTCGTCGTGGAGGTCGTCGGGCACGAGGACGAGGTGGACGTCGGGGCCGAGGTCGACGTGGTGGTCGACGTCGAGGTGGTCGTCGTCGGGCAGTTCGGCGGCGTCGTGGTCGTCGTCGTCGTGGTGGTGGTCGTGCCGCCCGGGTTGTTGTTGCCGGGGTTCTGCGTGCCGGGGTCGTTGGAGCCCGGGTTGTTGTTGCCCGGCTGCGGGTTCTGCACGTTGTTGCCGTTGGCCGGCAGCGACGGGAGGGCGTTGACGTTCTGGCTGTACTCCTGGGCCCACTTGAGGACCGTCTGGACGTACTTCGTGTCGTTGTTGTAGCGGAAGACGGCCTTGGCGCGGTCTTCCTGCTTCGTCATGTCGCCGCCGCCCGCGCAGAGGTAGCGGCCGGCGCCCAGGGCGGCGTCGTAGACGTTGTTCGGGTTGACGCTGCCGTCTTCGTTGCCGTCGGCGCCGAAGCTCGCCCACGTGCTGGGGATGAACTGCATCGGGCCCACCGCGCGGTCCCAGGTGCTGTCGCCGTCGAGGCGGCCGCCGTCGGTGTCGTGGACGGCCCTCACGTTGAGGGAGCCGTTCAGGACCGGGCCGAGGATCTTGGGGGTGGCGTCGCCGACGGCGTTCACACGGCCGTTGTTGGCGTGGTTGGACTCGATCTTGCCGATGCCGGCGAGCAGGGCCCAGTCGAGCTTGCAGCCCGGGACGAGCTCGGCCATCTTGTCCTCGGCGCGGAGGTAGGCCTCGAAGACGACGCCGGGGATGTCGTAGTTGCCCGGGAACTCGTCGATGACGTCGCCGGGGTCGTTGTCGAGGTCGTCGAGCTTGCCGTCCTCGAGGTCGGCGAGCAGGGCCGCGCTCAGCTCGTCGGAGAGCGGCAGGCGGCCGGTCGCGCCGAGGGCTGCCGGGTCGAAGCGGAGGGCTCCGTAGACGTCGGCCGGGCCGAGGCTGACAGCGATGTCGTTGTGCTTCGAGAGGTTGACCCAGTCGACCAGTTTGGTGCCGACGATCATGGTGGGCGCGAGCATGGCGGCCAGCGCGGCGACGGCGAACCCCTTTTGCCTGGGGGACAGCCGCTGCGGACCACGCAGTTTTGCCATTGCCACGAATACTCACCTCTCGTGCGTCATCGCGGCGCGCCGCCCGGCAGTTACGGCGCCGCCCCCATCCGCTGACCCGTTCCACCCTGCCCCACTCCAGAGCCTAGGTGTACCCAAGACGGAGTGAAGCGTCTGTTCGGTTCCGTTGACTGTTAACTCGCCGAACATTCACCCGTCGGCCACAGGCCCTGCCCGGTCAAGAGTGCCAGGGCCTCGTCGCCCATGGGATTGACCCCGGGGCCCTTCGCGAGGGCATGAGCGACGTGCACGTGAAGGCACTTAACTCTGCTCGGCATGCCGCCCGCGGTGACTTGCGTGCCCAACGACTCGATGGCGTCCCTCTCCGCGAGGTACGCCTCGTGTGCGCGCAGGTAGGCCGCGGCGAGCTCGGGATCCTCAGCCAGCCGGTCCTGCTGCTCCTTCATCAGCCCGCCGCCCTCCAGCGTGCTGACCAGCGAGTTCAGCTTCGGGCAGGTCAGGTAGTAGAGCGTCGGGAACGGCGTCCCGTCGGGCAGCCGCGGGGCGGTCTGCACGACGTTCGGGTGCCCGCTGGGGCACCGCGAGGCGATCGCACGTGTCCCGCGCGGCGTGCGGCCGAGCTGCTTCGCGACCGTTTCCAGGTCAGCAGCACTTACTTGTGCGTCACCGATTCCCACAGTTCCTCGTACCAAGACCTTTGTGCCGCGGGCTTGCCCGACGGCCTCTCCGATTCAGTGTTTCGCTTCTCGTCGCCCGGCAACTGGACGATGTACGGGGTCTCGCCCGGCCGCACCCAGTGCAACCGTTTGCGCGCCTCGATCTCGACGTACGCCGGGTCGTTCAACTGCGCCTTGCGCTGCTCCAGCGCGGCCACCTGCTCCCGCAGCTTCTGCTGCTCGGCTCCCACGTCCCGCAGGTCGTCGCGCTGGGACAGGTAGGTCCGCAACGGGACCGCGACGCTCAACGCCAGTGCACAGAGCACCATCGCGAACATCGCGGCCCGCCGCGTACCGGTCATGCCGAACGCGCCGCCCGTGCCGTCACCACGACGCGACGGCGCCTTCGGACGAGGTGGCTTGCGCACGCGCGCGGGCCGCGCCTCCCGCTCTTCGCGGGGGCGGCGGGGACGACGCGCGCGCTCGGCCATGGCTGAAGCTTCTCAGCTCTCCGGCGTGTAGCGCGGGAACGCGAGCTCACCCGCGTAGCGCGCCGCGTCACCGAGCGACTCCTCGATGCGCAGGAGCTGGTTGTACTTCGCGGTGCGCTCACCACGTGCCGGGGCACCGGTCTTGATCTGGCCGGCACCGGTCGCGACGGCGAGGTCGGCGATGGTCGTGTCCTCGGTCTCGCCCGAGCGGTGCGACATCATCGACTTGTAGCCGTACGACGTGGCCAGCGAGACCGCGTCGAGCGTCTCGGACAGCGTGCCGATCTGGTTGACCTTCACCAGCAGCGCGTTGGCGGCGCGGCGGGAGATGCCCTCCTCCAGACGCTCCGGGTTCGTCACGAACAGGTCGTCGCCGACGATCTGGACCTTCTCGCCCAGCTCGGCGGTCATCTGCACCCAGCCGTCCCAGTCGTCCTCGGACAGCGGGTCCTCGATGGAGACCATCGGGTAGTCGCGGACGAGCTCGGAGTAGTAGCCGATCATCTGCTCGGCCGAGCGCTTGTTCTTCTCGAACGTGTAGGCGCCGTCGGAGAAGAACTCCGTGGCGGCCACGTCGAGCGCGAGCGCGATGTCGCGGCCCGCCCGGTAACCGGCCTTCTCGATGGCCTCGAGGATCAGGTCGAGCGCGTCGCGGTTGCTGCCGAGGGACGGCGCGAAACCACCCTCGTCACCCAGGCCCGTGGCGAGACCCTTGCTCTTCAGCACGGACTTCAGCGAGTGGTAGACCTCGGTGCCCCAGCGCAGGCCCTCGCGGAAGGTCTCCGCGCCGATCGGCGCGATCATGAACTCCTGGATGTCCACCTCGGTGTCGGCGTGCGAGCCACCGTTGAGGATGTTCAGCATCGGCACCGGCAGCACGTGCGCGTTCGGTCCGCCGATGTAGCGGAACAGCTCCAGGCCGGAGCTCGTCGCCGCCGCCTTCGCGACCGCGAGGCTCACACCGAGGATCGCGTTGGCGCCGAGACGACCCTTGTCCGGCGTGCCGTCCAGGTCGACGAGCTTCTGGTCGACGACGCGCTGCTCGACGGCCTCGATGCCGACCAGCTCGGGCCCGATCTCGTCGAGCACCGCGGTGACCGCGCGCTCGACACCCTTGCCCAGGTACCGCTTGGCGTCGCCGTCGCGCAGCTCCACCGCCTCGTGCTCACCGGTCGACGCGCCCGACGGAACGGCCGCGCGCTCCAGCGTGCCGTCGTCCAGCGCCACCTCGACCTCGACGGTGGGGTTGCCGCGCGAGTCAAGGATCTCGCGTGCTCCGACCTGCTCGATGACCGCCACTTGCGCTCCCTGTTTCTCCTGCGTCTCGTCTCGCGACGAGCCTACTTGGGCCAGGTGACCGGCTGGGGCTCGCCACCTTCAGATCACAGTGGGCCGCCAGCTCTGGTCGTCTGAATCGTGCCAGACGGGCGCCGCTCTGCCCATCTCCCGTGGCTCGACTGCCGTCAGCCACGACTCCAACGCGGATTCCGGTCAGGGTGGAACGACCCGAAGAGCCCTTCGTACTCCCCGGTTTCGTCACGGAAGACGAACCCAGGCTCAGACCGAAGGCCGGCAGCGTGCAAGCGGGCCAGCGGGATCTCCGGCGCGGGGAGGTCGACGCAGAGGAGCTCCGAGACCTGCGCCTGCAGCGAGGGCAGTGCGGAGTTGTCGTGCTCGGCCTGCAGGTGCCGCATGGCATCCGCCATCACGTCAAGGCGGCCCCCACCGGCGTAAGTGAGGCAGTCCCGCCAGTACGGCAGTCCGACCACCAGTTCGAGGGCTTCACGCAAGCTGTCCGCGATGAGGCCCGCCTGCCCCTCCGAACTGGCGTAGAGGATCGGCCCCTCCAACCCCGTCTCGCCACACAGGTAGAACCGTCCTCCCGCGGGGTCGCCTGCCAGCAGCTGGAGCGAGAGCCCGCAATCGATCGCTGCGGCCCCTTCGCTCTCGGTGCGTGCGACGTCGAACTCGAAGGAAACCGCGAGCAGTTCCTTCAGGCGCGCGTTGTCCCGCACAACGTCCAGAAGACCAGCGGAACGTATCGCCCAGCCGAGGTCCAGGCTCGACAAACCGAACTCGCTGACCACCGCGCGATGAGCGAGTTCGAGATCAGCGGCCGAGTCGACGAAAACGGTCGTTCCTTCGAACGGCGCGTCGACGTATCTGACCAAGCCCGCGGTCCCGAATGACGCCCTCACCACGGCGATCCTCAGCGGACCGAGGTCGTCCAGGTCATCGGCGAAGACGAGCCCGAACTTCTCCGCCAGTTCCTCCGGGCTGAACAGCATCAACAGCAGCGGGGAAGTTTCGGTGGTCGGCCACCCCGAATCGGGCAGCTGCTCAATCGCCACAACACACACCAGTCAGTAGGTGAATTCGCCGCCCACGCATTCGCCTCCCGTGAAGGCTTGTTTGGTGGTCACGACAGCGCTGGTCACGTCGATCACTCCGTAGATCGACTCTCACCCGACGGTCGCAAGAGCCTTCGCGACGACCGGCACAACATCGCCGAGCGCTGCCTTCCCCTGGTCCGCGCTGCCCGTGGCGACCTGCACGGAAGCGGCGAAAGCACCACGCGACAGCACGGCATAGCACCGGGCGAACGTCGGCGACACCGTCTCGCACCACGAGAACTGCCCGTCAGCCTCCGCGGCCTTGGGCAGGGGGACTTCTCCGTTGACGGTCACCGTCGCCTGGTCCTTCGACCAGGTCTCGACGTACGTGCCGCACGAGGTGAGCTTGCGCAGGCTCTCGAAGATCTCGCTGGCCTTGATGTCGTCGTAGTGCACGAAGCTGCTCTTGACGAGAGACCCCGTGACGCCCCACTGCACACCGCTTTCCTTGGTGATCAGGCGGTTGGACGGCAGTTCGCCTCCGCAGGTCACCGTCAGCAGCTGCGTCTTGACGTACTTGTCGGGGCCGCTGCGCAGTGTTCCGCCCAGCGCCTCGAACGTCGTGGCCGCGACCGCCTGGTCGATCTTTCCCTCCACCTCGGCGGCGCTCAGCTTCGGCGGCGCAGTCGTCGTCGTCGTGGTGGTTGTGGTGGTTGCGGGTGCGGGCGCCGCGACTGGCTGGCTGCAGCCGGCGAGCGCGAACAGCCCGACGGAAACGAGCGTAATGGCATGACGCATGACTTCAGTCCCCCAGGACGCTGTGCGAGTAGCGCGCTCAGGCTAGACGAACCGGAAGGTGCTTGACGCCGTTCTGGAAGTTCGACCTCAATCGGCTGATCTCGCCGTCGAGCCGCAGTCTGCCCGGCAGGTCCAGCACCGCGTCGAAGATCGCCCGCAGCTGCGCCCGAGCCAGCTGCGCACCGAGACAGAAGTGCGGCCCGTGCCCGAAGCTCAGGTGGTCCGCCTCGCGCCGGCCGATGTCGAACCTCGCCGGATCCGTGAACACCCGTTCGTCGCGGTTGGCCGACGAGAACCAGACGACGACCTTGTCCCCCGCCTTGATCTGCTGCCCGCTCAGCTCGGTGTCCTGGACGGCCGTGCGGCGGAAGTGCATCACCGGCGTCCACCACCGCAGCATCTCCTCGACGGCGGTGCCGAGCAGCGTTCGGTCGGCACGCAGCCGCTCGTACTGGTCGGGGTGTTCGAGCAATGCGATCATGCCGCCGGGGATGCCGTTGCGCAGGGTTTCGTTACCTGCCACGGAGAACAGCCAGAAGAGGTTCTCGAACTCCTCGACCGTGATGTCCTCCCGCATGAGGTTGCTGACGACGTCGTCGGTCGGATACTTCCGCTTGTGCTCACCGAGCGCGTGCGCGTAGGCGTAGAGATCAGGCATGCCGTCACGTGCGCGCGGGTCACGGCCATCGGAAGGACGCAGCTCCAATGCCTGCAGAGCCATCTCGGTCATGCCGGTGGTGTCGCTGGACGACAACGCGTACTCCGCGTCCTGGAAGCCGATCACGCGGTTGCTCCAGTCGTAGAGCAACGCGCGGTCCTGCCGGGGCACGCCGAAGACGTCGGCCAGCGTCAGCAACGGCAGGTCGGCCACGTCGTGCGCGAAGTCGCCGGACGGGTTGGCGATGATCTCGCGGGCGTTCGCGCGGATGCCGTCTTCGAGGCGAGCGACCGCGCGTGGCGTGAAAGCGCTGGTCAGCATTCGTCGCAGCCGCGTGTGCTCGGGCGGGTCCTGGTTGAGCATCATGCGTTGCACGTACGCCAGGTCGGCCGGCTGCGGGTCGCGGATCTGCGTGGCGCCGCGGTGTGATGAGAAGGTGTGAGGCGAACGGAGCACCGTCCGGACGTCGGCGTGGCGGAAGACCGCCCAGAAGTCGTCGATGCGCACGACGTTCTTTTCGCGCAGCCGGGTGAGTGCGTCGTGCGGGACACCCGAGGTATACGTGTCCGGGTCGACGATCAGCTCGGCATCGGTTCGCATAGAACAGGATTCTGACGTGCTCCATGTCGAACGAGGTGGGAACGGGCCGCTGCTGGTGCTGCTGCACGGGCTGGGCGCGACCGGCGAGGTGTGGCAGGACGTCGTCGGCGAGTGGCACGGCAGCTGGCTCGTGCCGGATCTGCCCGGTCACGGCCGCAGCGCGCCCATCGAGCGCTACTCGTTCGGTTCGCTCGCGGCCGCCATCGCCGACGTCATCCCGCGCGAACCCGTCACGGTCGTCGGCCACTCTCTCGGCGGCGTCGTCGGGCTGGCGCTGGCGAGCGGCTGGTTCGGCGTGAAGGTCACGACCTGCGTCGGCGTCGGGATCAAGGTGCAGTGGACCGACGAGGAGCTGGAGAAGGCCGCGGCACTCGCCGCGAAACCCGGCAAGGTCTTCGCCACACAAGAAGAAGCCGTCGAGCGCGCCTCCAAGATGGCGGGTGTGCCGTTGCAACACGGCGTGTCCGAAGTGGACGGCGGCTGGACTCCCTCATTGGACATGAAGGCGTTCGGGGTCGGCAGGCCGGACATGCCGGGCCTGATCATGGCCGCCGAGGCCGAGATCGTGCTGGCGGCCGGCGAGAACGACCCGATGAGCCCCCAGGAGCACCTGAAGGAGCTGGTGCCCGAGCCGGTCGAGTTCCCCGGCGCGGGCCACAACGTGCACGTCGAGTCGCCCTCGTCGATCACCGCGCTGCTGGCTCAGCTCGCCACGTAACCGCCGTCGGCCGTGATGACCGAGCCGGTGATGTAGCTGGACTTCTCGGACGCGAGGAACAGCACCGCCTCCGCGATCTCCTCGGGCGCACCGGTGCGCTTGAGCGCGGTGAGCTCGGTGATCGCGGTGAACATCTCGCCGGCGCCCTCGACGGCGGCGTCGGTGTGGATCGGGCCGGGCGCCACCGAGTTGACCCGGACGCCCGCCGGGCCGAACTCGACGGCCCACGACCTGGTCAGCGCGTCCATCGCGGCCTTGGAGGCGTTGTAGACGGAACCGACCGGGGTGCCGATCACGGCCGCGATCGAGGAGACGTTGACGATCGAGCCGCGGCCCCGCGCGACCATCGCCGGAGCCAGAGCCGCGGTGAGGAAGTAGGTGCCGCGCACGTTGACGTCGAACACCTGCTGGTAGCCGTCGAGCGACTGCTCTGGCGTCGGCGAGAACGGGAAGATGCCCGCGTTGTTGACGAGCACGTCGACCTCGCCGACCTCCTCGGCCAGCTTGCGGACGTCGTCGACGCTGGCGACGTCCGAGACGATGAAGTGACCGGTGCCGCCGGCCTGCTCGATCAGCTCGACGGTCTCCTTGCCGAGTTCGGCCCTGCGCCCCGTGAGGTAGACGGTGGCACCCGCCTCCGCGAGCTTGACCGCGATCGAACGGCCGATGCCCGACGTGGCGCCGGTGACGAGTGCCTTCTTGCCTTCAAGCTCCTTGGTTGACATGTCTACGAACCTGGCCCCGGCACATCGTCAGGCCATAAATTCCGAATGAATCAGCTGGTCAGGACCGGCGAGCGCCACCCGAAGTACATCCGCACGAACCGCGGCAGCCGGTAGCGGCCGAGCACCATCGGTTCGATCAGGTGCACGTCCGCGAGCGACTCCAGCACGTACTCGATCGCCCCCGCCTCGACACCGGCCATCTCCGCGGCCTCGCACACGTCGATCACGTCGGCCCGCCGCTTGGAGAAGCACTGCAGCAGGTGCAGTTCCGCCTCGCTGAGCCGCTCCTCCGCCTTGATCATCGGAGCCAGCACGGCCTGGCAGTCGGACGGGATGGCGCTGCCGAGCTGCGTCTCCCGTTCCATCTGGGCCAGCAGCATCGCGACGGTCCAGTGCGGCCGGCCGGTGAGCTTGCCGCCGAGCACGCGGATCGGGTTCGGCATGCGGGACACGCGGTCCAGCACCTCGTCCGCCGCGTCGAGCTCGGCCTCGATCCGCGCCGGGTCGAGCACCTCGCGCAGGAACTCGCGCGCCTCGGTCTCGGTCAGCCCGGCGAGCTTCACCCACGTGACGCCGGGCAGCTCGTTCCACCGCCGCAGGCTCGTGAGGATCATGGCGCTGCCGGGCGTGTGGAGCTCCGCGACCTGCGCCGGGTCCTGCACGTCGTCGACCACGATCAGGAACCGCTTGCCACGCGCCTTGTCCCGCCACAGCGCGGCTTTGTCGCCGTTGGGGTTCTCCACGCCGACCGCGCGCAACAGCTCGTTGGCGACGTCCTTGGATCTGACGAAGATCTGGCCGTCCGGGTAGTGGTGCTTGACGGTGTGCGCGATCTGGGTGGCGAGCGCCGTCTTGCCGCTGCCGTGCATCCCGGTGATGCCAACGGTTTTCGGCAACGTGCGGAGTGCCAGCGCGATCTCGGCGGTGCGGCCGGTGAAGTCGGGAAGGCTCGGTGGCAGCTGTTCCGGGCGGCGTTCGAGGTGGAGGTCGCCCTTGAGGATCTGGGCGTGGACCTTGCGCAGCTCCGGTCCGGGTTCCAGGCCGAGTTCATCGTTGAGGAGTGCGCGCGCCTGGTGGTACTCGTCGAGCGCCTCGGCCTGCCTGCCCTCGCGGTAGAGAGCGTGCATCAGCAGGGCGCGCGGGCGTTCCCTCAGCGGGAAGGTGGCGACGTGCTTCTGCAGCTCGAGGATGTCGAGCTCGCGTTCCAGCCAGTCCTCGCGGGACTTCAGCCGGTGCTGGGCGAGGCGTGTGCGCTGCGCTTCGAAGTAGGTGCTGTCGAGTCCCTCGAGAGGCTCGCCGCGGCAGTCGTCGATGATCTCGGCCTTGAGGGTGTACCCGCCGTTGCGGGACTTCAGGTCCAGCTCGGGCAGCAGCTTCCGGATCTTGTAGGTGTACGTCCGCAACGCCATGACCGCGCTCGGCGTCGGGTCGTCCCAGACCATGCCGATCAGCTGGTCGTTGCTCAGCCGGATGCCGTTGTTCAGCAGCAACGCCGCCAGCACCGCCCGCTGCTGGCGCGGCCCCAGTTCGATCTCCTCGTCGTTCCGCCAGGCTCGTACCGGACCCATCAGTGAGAAGCGCAGGCTCATGCAACAGCACAACGCCCGCACGCATTCCCCGCTTCCCGCCTCGTCACGGGTGGGTCGGCAACGGGCGCGGCTCGATCACCTGCTTCATCACGATCGTCGACGTCAGCCCGCGCACCCCTGGCAGCTTGGCCAGCGTCTCCTCGTACAGCCGCTGGTACGACGCGAGGTCCGCGGTGACCACCCGCAGCAGGTAGTCGGGACTGCCGAACAGCCGTTGCGCCTCCACCACGTTCGGCACGTCCACCAGCGCGCGGTCGAAGTCGTCCATCGACTCGATCCGCAGCTTGGCGAACACCAGCGCCTCGAAGCCGAAGCCGATCGCGGCCGCGTCCACCACGGCCCGGTAGCCGCGGATCACGCCTGCCCGTTCGAGTTCGCGCAGGCGGCGCTGCACGCGGGAGACGCTCAGCTGCACCCGGTCGGCGAGCTCGGTGATGGTCAGGCGGCCGTCGGCCTGCACGTGAGCAAGAATCTTGCGGTCCAGGGCGTCCATGCAGCAAAGAATCGCAAACACTTCCTCCACGAACGAGCCTAGGTTTGCCCCATGAACCCGTTACGTCAGCTCACCCTGGACCAGCTGAGGCAACGAACGAGCATGAAGTGGCGGTACTACCCGGAGGACGTGCTGCCGGTGTGGGTCGCCGAGATGGACGTCCACCTCGCGGAACCCGTCGCGAAGGCGATCACCGACGCGGTCGCACGAGGCGACACCGGCTACCCCGCGGGGACGGCCTACGCCGAGGCGCTGGCCGAGTTCGCGAAGAAGCGGTGGGACTGGGCACCGGCCGTCGAGCGGACCGCGATCGTGCCGGACGTGATGCTCGGCGTCGTCGAGATGTTCCGGCTGGTCTCGCACCGGGACGCGCCCGTCGTGGTCAACTGCCCGGTCTACCCGCCCTTCTACCAGTTCATCGAGTCGCTGGGCCGGACCGTCGTCGAGGCACCGCTCGACGAGACGTTCAGGATCGACTTCGACATCCTCGAAAATGCGTTCGCCCGAGCCGGCAAGGGCGCGGTCTACCTGCTGTGCAACCCCCACAACCCGACCGGCACCGTCCACACCGAGGCCGAACTCGCACAAGTCGCGCAACTGGCCCGCAGGCACGGCGTCCGCGTGGTCGCCGACGAGATCCACGCGCCGCTCACGACCGCGAAGTTCGTGCCCTACCTGAGCGTCGCGGACGACGGGCTGTCGTTGATGTCGGCGTCGAAGGCCTGGAACCTGGCCGGGCTCAAGGCCGCGCTCGCGATCGCCGGGCCGGACGCCGCGGACGACCTCGCGAAGCTCCCGGAGGAGGTGAGCCACGGCCCCAGCCACGTCGGCATCCTCGCCCACACGGCAGCGTTCAACCACGCCGGTGACTGGCTGGACGCGCTCCTCGAAGCACTCGACGAGAACCGGCGACTCCTCCAGGACCTGCTGGCCGAGGAACTGCCGAGCGTCCGCTACCGACCGGCGCCGGGCACCTACCTCGCCTGGCTGGACTGCCGCGAACTGGGCCTCGGCGATCGCCCCGCCAAGACCTTCCTCGACCGGGGCCGGGTGGCGGTGAACTGCGGAACCACCTTCGGCACCGGCGGCAACGGCTTCGTGCGGATGAACCTCGCGACCTCGCCGGAGATCATCACCGAGGCGGTCCGCAGGATGGCGGCGAGCCGGTAGATCCGGAACGAAACCTCGTGCGGAACGAAAACACCTGGTAGTTCTGAGACCCGTGCGGATCAAACCAGGCTTCGCGGCGGGCACGGTGCTGGTCTGGGCCTCCGGTTATCCGGTGGGCGCGCTCGCCGTCGCCGTGGCCCCGCCGTTCCTGATGACCACCATCCGCTTCACCCTCGCGGCCGTGCTCATGGCTCTCGTAGCCCTCGTCACGAGCGCGCGCTGGCCGCGTGGCTGGCCGCTCGTCCACACGTGCGTGGCGGGGCTGCTCGTGCAGGCCTGCCAGTTCTCCGGCGTGTACCTGGGACTGCGGCTCGGCGTACCCGCGTCGGTCACCGCGTTGATCATCTCGTGCACACCGGTGCTCACGGCCGTGGTGTCAGCAGGGGTGTTCGGTGTCCGAATTGGACTCAAACAGGTGCTCGGGCTCGCACTCGGGGTCGCCGCCGTCCTCGCCGCGCTGTGGGACCGGCTGGGATCGTTCGGGTCCGGCGCGGTCTTCACCGTGCTCGGCATGCTCGGGTTCGTCGCGGGCGGCGTCTACCAGCAGAAGTTCTGCCGGGACACGGACTTCCGCAGCGGCAACGCGGTGCAGCACGCCGTGTCCGTGCCGGTCGTCGGGCTGCTGGCGCTCACCGAGAACGCCGGCGTGACCGACTGGCGGCAGTTCTGGCTGACCATGGTGTTCCTGGTGCTGGTCAACTCGATGGGTGGCGCGTCGTTGTTCCTGGTCGGCGTCCGCACCGGGGGCGCGGCGGCGATGACCACGCTGTCCTCTGTGGTTCCGTCGGTCACGGCGTTGATCGCGTGGCCGCTGCTCGGGCAGGCGCCGACGGCCGGTGTCGTGGCCGGGCTGGTGCTCGGTTTCTGCGCGTGCTGGCTCGGAACCGCCACCCCGAAGAGTGCTGTCGCCCGGACGGCAGTCGAAGAACCGGCGAGCGGTAGGTAACGTTGATCGAATGACGGACAGCACCTTCGAGGCGTTCAGGAAGGCGGAGGCGCTGATGGCACAGCGCCGCCCTCTCGATGCGCTCCGCGAGCTGAAACAGGTGCTGGCCGAGGCCGGGGAGGCTCCGTCCGTGCAGCTGCTGGCCGGCCGCGCGTATCTCGGGTCCGCGCAGCTCAACCGGGCCGAGGAAGCGTTCCGGAAGGTGCTCGACCTCGATCCGAGCGACCACTACGCCCGGTTCGCGCTCGGCAAGACGCTGCAGCGGCTCGGGCGCCTCACCGAGGCGCTCGCCCAGTTGCGGATGGCGGTCGCGATGAACCCGTCACCCGAGTACCAGGAAGCGCTCGGCGAGGTCAAAGCCCGGCTGGCCCTGGGGAACTGATCAGCGGAACAGTCCCTCGCCCCAGAACCCGCCCTTCTTCACGCCCGGCGGTATGGCGAAGTGCGCGGAACCGGTGTGCTCCACGTACTCCATCATCTCGTCCTTTGTGGACAGGGCCTGCTGCATCGGCACGTAGTGCGTGCGCGAGTCGCGGTTGAAGCCCAGGAAGAACAGACCGGCGTCCAGGTGCCCGAGCCCGTCCGAGCCGTCGGTGAAGTTGTAGCCGCGGCGCAGGATCCTGACGCCGTTCAACGACTCCGGCGACGCGAGCCGGATGTGCGAGACCTCGCCGATCAACGGAACTCCACCCGCGCCGCGGACGTGCAGGTCGGGCTCGTCGAACTCCTTCTGCTGCCCCAGCGGCGCACCCTCGCCCTTGGTGCGGCCGATGATCTGCTCCTGCTCGCTCAGCGAGGTGCGGTCCCAGATCTCGATGTGCATGCGGATGCGGCGCGCCACCAGGTACGTGCCACCGCGGATCCACTCGGGGCCTTCGGTGACCCACACGTGGTCGCGCAGGTGGTCGGTGTCCTCGGCCTTGATGTTGCGGGTGCCGTCCTTGAACCCGAACATGTTGCGCGGCGTGGCCTGCGCGCGCGTGGTCGACGACGTGCGGCCGAACCCGAGCTGCGACCAGCGCACCGCGACCCGCCCGAACCCGATCCGGACGAGGTTGCGGATGGCGTGCACGGCGACCTGCGGGTCGTTCGCGCAGGCCTGCAGGCAGATGTCCCCGTTGCTGCGCGCGGGATCCAGGTCGTCCTGCGGGAAGCGCGGCAGGTCGATCAACGCCTCCGGCCGCTTGTCCTTGAGCCCGAACCTGTCGTCGAACAACGACGGCCCGAAGCCGATCGTGATCGTCAGCGCGGACGCGGGCAGGTCGAGCGCCTCGCCGGTGTCCTTCGGCGGCGCCTCGGCATTGCCGCCCACCGCACCGTTCTCGGCGGCCTCCTGGCCCGCGGTCATCCGTTCCGCGGCCAGCGTCCACTGCTTGAGCAGGTCGATCAGCTCGTCGCGGCTGGTCGTCTTCACGTCCAGCGCGACGAAGTGCATGTGGTCCTGCGCGGGCGTGGTGATGCCCGCCTGCACGTCACCGCGGAACGGAACCTTCGCCGCGGCAACGTTCTCCACCTCCGGCGACTGCCTGGTCGCGAGCACACCAGCGGTCGCACCCGCGCCCGCGAGCGCCACACCGGCGCCCGCGTACCCCAGCAGCCTCCGTCGCGAAACCCCTTCGCTCACTTGGCCGACACCACTTCCGCAACCTTGCTGACCGGCTCGCCGAGTGCGTCGACGGCTTCGGCCAGCGCCTTGATCTCGTCCTGCGTCAGCTCCTTGTAGGACTTGAAGCCGTCGCCCTTGCGCTGCTTCTCCAGCGCCTCGTCGAGCGCCTTGAACTTCGCGTCCAGAGTGGACACCAGCGCCTTGTCCTTCTGCTCCACCGCCGGGCGCAGCGCCGCGATGGCCGCCTGCGAACCGTCCACATTGGCCCGGAAGTCCCACAGGTCGGTGTGCGAGTAGCGGTCCTCCTCACCGGTGATCTTGCCGGTGGCGACCTCGTCCAGCAGCTCCTTGGCGCCGTTCGCGAGCTGCACGGGCGTCAGCTCGACCGTCTTCGCCTTGGCCACGATCTCCTTGACGTCGACCAGGAGCTGGTCCGCGATCTTCTCGGAGTCGGCCTGCAGCCCGGACTCCCACAGGTCCTTCTCCAGGCGGTGGTAGCCGGTGAACGCCATTCCCTCTTCAATGACGTCCTCGCGGCCGTCGATCTTGGGGTCGAGGTCGCCGAAGCTCTCCGCGACGGGCTCGATGCGCTCCCAGTAGGTCCGCGACACCGGGAACAGCGCCTTGGCGTCGTCGACCTTCTTGGCCTTGACCGCGTTGACGAACTCCTCGGTCTTCACCAGCAGCTGGTCCGCCTGCGAGCTCACGTAACGCTGGTAGCTCTTGGTCGCCTCGGCCAGCAACGCGTTGCCGTCAGTGGACTTCTTGCTGTCACCGGTGACCGTGAAGTCACCGCGGATGCCGTCGCCCTTCATGCCGGGCTTGCACGCGGTCTGGAACTTCCCGGCCTCACCGACCTCGACGATCAGCTTGCGGCTCAACCCCGGCCCGATGTTCTCGACCTCGCCGAGGATCCGGTCGCCCTCCGCGTAGAGGTAGAACTCGGTCACCTTGCTGCCCTTGTTCGTCACCTCGAACGTGACGTTGCCCGTCGCCGCCTCGGTCTTCGCGACCTTGCACGCGTCGTCGCTCGCCTCGACGGCGATGTTGCCGCCGGCGTCGTTCGTGCCGCCGTTGCTGCACGCCGCCAGCACCGCGAGCGAACCGAGAATCACCACTGCCTTGCGCACGGTCACTACTCCATTGATCAGTTGGCCACGGCGGCGCGACGGCGCGGCCGGATGAGGAACACGGACAGAACAACCCCCACGTAGGCGACCCACGCGATGGCCTGCAGCACCGAAGTGCGCTGCGAGTAGTTGAAGAACCCCTTGAGCAACGCCCCGTACCAGGAGTCCTCCGGCAGGGTGTCGCTGACGTCGAACGCCAGCGTGTCGAGCCCCGGCAGGAACGCGGCCTCCTGCAGGTCGTGGATCCCGTAGCTGAGCACCCCGGCGGCCACGAACACGAGCAGCACACCCGTGACGGTGAAGAACTTCCCGAGATCGAACCGGATTGCCCCTTGGTACAGCAGCGCCGCGATCACCACGGCCACCGCGATCCCCGCCAGGAACCCGAGCAGCGGCTCAGTCGTCCCCCCGCCGGCAGCCTGCACGCTGGAATAGAAGAAGACCGCGGTCTCCAACCCTTCCCGCCCCACCGACAAAAGGGCCACCACAGCCACGGCAATTGGTCCGATTTGCAACGCTTCGTCCATTTTGCCGCGCAACTCGGCCGCGATCGTCTTGGCCGCCTTGCGCATCCAGAAGATCATTCCGGTGACGAACGCGACCGCAATGATCGACATGATCCCGCCGAACGCTTCCTGCTGCTCAAAGCTCATGCCCGCAGCGCTGAAGGTGATGATCGCCCCAGCCGCCACGGAGAGTGCCACCGCCGTCGCAACACCCACCCAAACCCACTTGAGCGCGTGCCTCCGGTCGGTCTTGACCAGGAATGCGATCAAGATGCTCACCACGAGGGCAGCCTCAAGCCCTTCCCGCAGCCCGATCAGCCCATTGGTGAACAACATCTCGACGCCTCCAGCAAATTAGGTCGGCCTTATTTAAGGTAAGCCTCACCTGTATGTCCAGCCGCCATCAGTGCCGGTTTCATCACGTTCACGCCCGTCACCGCGCGTGAAGAGCACGTAGCCTGGATCCCGTGGTCCCGCCGCCGCCCCTGAAAACCCCGGTCCGCCGCCCCAACTACGGCAACATCTTCGGCCGCATCATCCTGGTGCTGCTGCTGATCGTCGTAGTGGCCGCAGGCGCCTGGGCCCTGGGCGCCCTGAACCGCAGAGACGCGGCCCCACCGGGCCCACCCCCGTTCCTCGTCCCAATCCAGGACGTACAACCAGGCTCCGCACCCCCAGGCAACGCCGCCGCCCCAGGCACCCGAACAGACCCACTGGCCGACTGGGCAACCCGCGTCGCCTCAAAAACCGACATCCCCCAACGCGCCCTGCAGGCCTACGCCAACGCCGACCTGACCATGCAACGCGAAGCCCCAGCCTGCAGAATCTCCTGGGCCACCCTCGCCGGCATCGGCCGAGTCGAGTCCCACCACGGCAGCATCTTCGGCGCCCACCTCCAGGACAACGGCCTCCCCTCGCGCCCGATCATCGGCGTCCCCCTCAACGGCTCCGCAGGAGTCCGAGCAATCCAAGACACCGACGGCGGCCGCCTGGACGGCGACCCGACATGGGACCGAGCCGTGGGCCCGATGCAGTTCATCCCGGGCACCTGGAACCGCTGGGCGAAGCGAGCAGCAGGCGACGGCCAACCAGCAGACCCGCAAAACATCGACGACGCCGCCCTGACCGCCGCCCGCTACCTCTGCGCAGGCGGCGCCCGAGACCTCGGCACAGGCCAGGGTTGGTGGTCAGCAGTGATGGCCTACAACAACTCCGTGGAGTACGGCCAAAACGTGTTCAGCGGAGCCGACGCCTACGCCAGGGCAAGCGCCTCCTAGCCCCACGCCGAAGCGGCCCAAGCGCACGCACCGGGAACGCCCACAACGCCGAAGCCGAAGGCGAGGCGACCCGAAGGCGCAGCCGAGGCAAAGGCGATGGCGAAAGCCGAGCTGCTCTTCCCGTGCGCTCCGGTGGCCGCCCAAGGCAACAGGCGTGCC
>NZ_JYJG01000084.1 GCF_000955955.1 Lentzea aerocolonigenes | reverse complement strand
TGCCATCAACCCACGAGGGGCGTGGTGCCCCCCGATCAGTTTGGCGGGGGTTGGGGGCAGAGCCCCCAGGGGGAAGCACGCAACCGCACGGTCGCCGCCCGCAACGCGACCACCAGCCCAGGTCGCGGTTCGTACGGAACAGAACCCCGCCCAACGCAGAAACGGGGCAGCGGAAACCTCCGCTGCCCCGCAGGCCGGGCGACCCAGGGGGACACTGACCGGTCAAAGTCGGGGCAAGACCGGCACAGGGCAACACCCAACCCCGCACTGCACACCATCTGTGCGCTCTAACAACTCCGCACACCATCTGTGCGCTCAAAAGCTCTGAAGAGGGTTGAGGCCTGGCGGAAGAAAACCCCAACCCTCTTTCTCAGACCCCTGCCGGAGGCGCGGAGGACGTGGACGAAACCTCAGCAGGGGAAGACACCGGCAACTCCACTGACGCCCCAACAGAAATCGCCCCAGACCGCTCAACCGGCGAAGCCGCATCTCCCGGCGAAGCCGGCTCCCCAGGAACAGAAGGCAACGGCTCCCCGCGGTCACAAGGCGGCACCGGCGTAGTAGGCGTGGTCGACGGCGGAACCGGATCCTCAGACCGAGGCGCAGAAGGCGTAGGCGTCCCGGTAACAGGAGCAGTAGGCGAAGACGAAGCAGGCGGCTCCAACACCGGCGGAACCGTCGACACAGGCGGCGCCGGAGGCAAAGCAGACGAAGACGTGACCACCGGCGGCGACGCACTGTCCGAAGAGGACGGAACCGGCTCGACCGGATCAACCCCATCAGGCGCACCAGGAGGCTCGTTCCGCCCAGTAGCAGGCGGCTTCCCCCCAGCAGTACTCCGCACAGTCTCAGTGACCGTGGAAACCGCAACCCGAGTCTGCGTGGCCAGCCGAGCCGCCCGAACCTCCCGAGCCGCCCCCTCAACCACCACGGTCTCGGTGACCGTGGACAACGAAGTCCCGGTCTCGAACGGCTCAGTCCACCACTGCGACGTGGGCCGAGCCGGTGGAGGCGCGGCCAGCGGCGCCTCGTCCGGCGACCCAGTAAGCGCGATCAACGCGAACATGCCGCCCAGTGCCAAGAACGGCACGACGACCACGGCTCCGAAGCATCCGCGACCGCTGCGCGGCTCATCACGGTGACTCATCTGGGACACACCCCCGAACGGTGACGACTGTTCCACTTGGTTGATCGTCCACTTGGAACAGTGCGTCACAGTTCTTTAGTCACACGATGGGGTGTTCAGGCCAGTGGTGGCAACTCCGGAGCGTGAGCAGCTGGCGAAGATGAAAGGCTTTCCAGGGCCAACGAAACGGCCTTCTCCAGCTGCGGGTCGCGCCCGGAAACGCGGTCGGACGGTGACATGACCACCTCGATGTCCGGGTCGACACCGTAGTTCTCCACTGCCCACCCGTGGCCCTTGAACCAGGACGCGTACCTCGGTTGGGTGACCATGGTGCCGTCGACGAGCGTGTAGAGCATGTCGATGCCGATGACACCGCCCCACGTCCGGACGCCGACAACCGGTCCGATGCCGAGCTCCTTGATGGCCACGTTGACGATGTCGCCGTCCGATCCGGCGAACTCGTCGGCCACCGCGACCACCGGCCCGCGCGGCGCGTCCTGCGGGTACGACTCGGAGGCCGTGTACCCGCGGGCGACCGACCAGCCGATGACCTTGCGGCCCAGCTTCTCGATCACCAGCTGCGAGGTGTGGCCGCCGCCGTTCTCCCGGACGTCCAGCACCAGCGCCTCACGCGCCAGCTCCACCCGCAGGTCGCGGTGCAGCTGAGCCCATCCGGCGCCCATCATGTCCGGCACGTGCAGGTAGCCCACCCTGCCACCGGACAGCCGATGCGTGAACGCGCGCCGGTCGGCCACCCACGAGTGGTAGCGCAGCGGCTCCTCATCGGCCAGAGGCACCACCACGACCCGTCGCAGCTCGCCACCACCGCCGGGTCGCACGGTCAGCTCCACGGGCTTACCCGCGGTCCCCACCAACAACGCCCCCGGCCCGGCCTGCCCGACCGGACGCCCGTCAACGGCCACGATGGCGTCGCCTGCGCGCACAGCCACCCCAGGAGCGGCCAGCGGCGACCGGGCGTGCGGGTCGGACGTCTCGCCGGGGATCACGCGCGAGACAACCCACGACCCGTCCACCAGAGAAAGATCAGCCCCGAGCAGGCCCTGGCGACGCGACGCGGGCACGTGCGGCGACGAACCCCAGACGTACGCGTGGGAGGTGCCGAGCTCGCCCTGCACCTCCCACAGCAGGTCGACAAGATCGTCGTGGCTGCCCAGTTCGGCCACCAGCGGCCGGTAGCGGTCCAGCTCGCCCTGCCAGTCGACGCCGCCCATGTCCGTGCGCCAGAAGTGGTCGCGCATGAGCCGCCCGTTCTCGGCGTACATCTGCGCCCACTCCGCAGCCGGGTCGACCACGACCCGCACCCGCGCGAGGTCGATCTCCACGTAGTCCGCGGAGTCCTCGTCGGCCTTGCTGTCGGACGGCACGACCCGCAGGTCACCGCGGTCCTCGATGACCAACCGCTTGCCGTCACCGGACACCGCAAACGCTTCCGCGCTGTCCGCCAGGCACTCGGTCTTCAGCTTCGTGAAGTCGAACCGCTCCAGCACCGTCCGCGGCGGGCGCGCATCCGGCGACGCCAGGTTGTCGCCCAGCACCCCGAGCAACGGCCGGCGCAGCCACAACAACCCACCCTTGGCGGCCTTCAGCCCGACGTACTCAGCAGCCGCCACCGGCACCGGCACGACGCGATCGGCAAGCCCCTCGACGTCGACCCGGGTGACCGCGGTCTT
The DNA here is from genome assembly GCF_000955955.1 of Lentzea aerocolonigenes. Lineage (GTDB taxonomy): Bacteria > Actinomycetota > Actinomycetes > Mycobacteriales > Pseudonocardiaceae > Lentzea > Lentzea aerocolonigenes_A. The sequence continues at coordinate 73,079 of NZ_JYJG01000084.1, read as the reverse complement.
CTCGTCCTCGTCGTCGGAGTCCTTGTCCTCGTCACCGACGGGACGCCCGCCGTGCATCGGGTCGAACGGCGACGGCGTGGTGGCCGCCAACGGCACGAGGTGCGGCCGGCAGCCCGTGGGGAACGACAGATCGAACACGTGCGAGTCGTAGACGGGGTCGAACGTGCGGATCGACAGGAACGCCAGGTACTTCCCGTCCTCGGTGAACGAAGGCGCGAAGTCGGCGAACCGCAGCGGGGTCACGTCCACAACGGACAGATCCGACGTGTTCACCATCTTGATGTGCCGCAACGGATTCGGCCCAGGATGTGACCACGCCAGCCACGCGGAGTCAGGCGAGAACGCCAGGTGCGTGATGTGCGCGTTGGCACCGGACACGACCTCGCGAACCTCGCCGGAAGTGATGTCCACCAACAACAACCGGCCGTCGTGCGTGGCAACGGCAACACGCGAGCCGTCCGGCGCGGCAGCCAGCGACATCACCCGGCCCAAAACCCCAGCGGCGACGCGACGCGCGGTGTTGCCCGGCTCGACACCACCGACGGGTGCGATCTCCAGGGCCTCCTCGCCCTCGACATCCGTCACCCACACGACGTGATCGGTCTCGCCGAGCACCTTCGGCAGACGCGCACGCACGTCCGACCGGTCGGACAACGCGCGCACAGGACCATCGCGATGCGTCACCCAGTGCACGGACCCGCGAACTTCAACGACGGAAGCACGGCCCGTGCGGTCGACGCTGAACGACTCGACGTTGCCGGAAGCCTTGACGTGGTGCGGTTGCAGGCCGGTGCGCGGCCCGCCGAGCTTGATGTCGAGCTTGCGCAGGTCCGACAGGCCCTCCAGCAGCCACAGCTCGCCCGCCTGGTGGAAGATCACCCGCGAGCCGTCGCTGGAAGCGTTGCGCGCGTAGAACTCCCCCGCCGTGTGACGGCGCAGGTCGGACCCGTCCGGCTGCACCGAGTACACGCTGCCGACGCCCTCGTGGTCGGACAGGAACGCGATGCGCCCGTCGACCCACATCGGGTTCACCAACGACGACTTCAGATCGCCGAGAATCCGGCCGAACTCACCGTCGCCGGCGAGATCCACCCACAGCTTGCCCGCGGTGCCACCGCGATACCGCTTCCAGTTCGCCGGTTCCTGCATGTAGCTCGACGACGTGACGACCTGCCCGTCCGGACCGAACGAGACGTCGTTGACCCACCCGAACGGCAGCACTTCGGACGGTCCGCCGTCCAGCGGCACGGCGTGCGCCTGCTTGCGGTTGCGCGACATCTGACCGGTGGTCGACACGGCGAGCACTCGCCCGTCCGGAGTCCACCCGGACACGGCCGTGCGGCTCACACCCCAGTGCGTCAACCGGCGGGCCGGGCCACCGTCCACAGGCGCCACCCGAACCTCGGGCGCACCGTCGATCACGCTCGCCCACGCCAGATGTGCGCCGTCAGGGGAGAACCGCGGCGAGCGGGCCGGCACCTGATCCGCGGACGCGCGCCAGGCCCTTCCTCCGTCGACGGGTGCGAGCCACACGTCGTCCTCGGCCACGAACGTCACCAAGTCACCGCGCAGGTGCGGGAAACGCAGGTAAGTCACGAGATCGACGTTAGCCCACGTTCACCGCCCGGCGAAGCCGACGTAGCAATACTGGCCAGCAACACAAGTTCTTCGAAACCGCAGTGTCCTGGGTTGAGGGGGACGCTGCGGTGTTGGTATGGCGTTGCCTCAACCCATCCGACTTCCTCGAACACATGTTCAGTACAGTCGCTGAGGTGAAGCTCGCCGTGCAAGTGAAGCTGCTTCCGACCGCCGAGCAGACGGCGGCGTTGCGGTCGACCCTGTACGCGTGCAACGACGCCGCCGATGCCGTGTCACAGATGGCGTTCGAGACGGGCGTGTTTCGCGAGTACGCGCTGCGCAAGCCCACCTACGCTGCAGTGAAGGCGCGGGGACTGGGTGCGCAGGCCGCCCAGCATGTGATCAAGAAAGTCGCGGACGCCTACACGGCGCTGCACGCGAGCATCCGCAACGGCAACCTCGGCCCTGAAGCCGGCAAGCGTCGGGTAAAGGCGAAATCGAAACCAATCAGGTTCCGGTCTGACGCGGCGCAGCCGTTCGACGACCGCTGTTTGTCTTGGCACCACGACGCAGGAACGGTGTCGATCTGGACTGTCGCGGGTCGAGTGAAGAACCTGCGATTCGCGGGTTCACCAGATCAACTTCGGATGCTGCGGGCGTATCGGCGGGGCGAGACGGACCTGGCGTACAGGGATGGCAACTGGCTCCTGATCGCCACCTGCGAGATCGAGGAGAAGCCCGAGTTCGATCCGGCCGATTGGGTCGGCGTCGATCGGGGCATCGTGAACCTTGCGACCACCAGCGACGTGGACAACTTCCAGGGATGTCGACTGCAACGCTATCGCCGCTGGCACGCGCGCAAACGCGCCGAGCTGCAGGCCAGACGGACGAAGTCGGCGCGGCGCCGATTGAAACGCCGCAGCCGGCGTGAAGCCCGGCACGCGACACACCTGAACCATCGGATCGCCAAGCAGATTGTGGCTGTTGCCGAACGCACCGGTCGCGGTATCGCCCTGGAGGACCTGGGCGGTATCCGCGATCGGGTCACGGTTTCCCGGCACCAGCGAGCCACACTCACCACCTGGCCGTTTCACCAACTCGAACAGCACATCCGCTACAAAGCTCGGCGCGCCGGAGTGCCGGTGCTGACCGTGGACGCCCGATACACCAGCCAGATGTGTCCGCGATGCAGGCACACCGAACGTGCCAACCGCCCCAGCAGGGACCAGTTCTGCTGTCGCCGATGTGGTCTCGCTGGACCCGCCGACGTCGTCGCCGCCGTGAACGTCCGAAACCGGGCACGGTCGGTGTGGGTACATGTCAACGTGCCCGACCCGATAGCTGCTGAACAGCCGTCGGTTGATGCGGCCCGGACACGCGCAGCCAGCCGTGCACGAGGAACGCGAACAACGCCCGGAGGATCGAGCCCTGTGCCCGGCCTCTCAGAGCCGAGTAGTTGACGAGGGCCAAAACCGACGCCAGTCCTCTGCTGTCGGCGAATCCACACCTTCGGCCCTGGCCTTGGCCTCGGCTTCACGAACGTTCGCGGCAAAACGGCGGCAGATCTGGCGAAGCTCTGTCTCGGGGTCTTCCCCGGCGAGCTTCGACAACGCGGTCACGGCGAACAACCTCGTTCCGGTGTCGTCGCCCTCCGGCAGCAGATCCACCGGGAACCCCGCGCGTTTGGTGCGCTGCACCAGCTTCGCGGCCAGCGCCACCGCCGGCTGACCGAGCGCGACACCGTCCACACTGGACTCGCGCCGCTTCTCGACCTGCTTCAGCTCTTCCCACCGGTGCTGCTGCGACGTCGCGTCGTGCACGGCGGGATCGTGGCCCTCGAAGACGTGCGGGTGACGTCCGACGAGCTTCGCCACCAAATCAGCCGCGACGGCATCGATGTCGAACGGATCAGCTGGATCCTCGGCCGCGACGCGCGAGTGGAACAGCACTTGGAGCAATACATCGCCCAGCTCCTCGCGCATCGCCGCGCGGTCGCCGTCCTCGATCGCCTCCAGCAGCTCGAAAGTCTCCTCGAGCAGGTACTGGCGCAACGACAGGTGATCCTGCTCGGCGTCCCACGGGCATCCACCGGGAGAACGGAGCCGGTGCATCACGGCGGCCGCGTCGAGCAACGCGGCTCCCATCGGCTCCGGCGTCGTGATCACGTGAGCATCCGGGTACACCGACGCGTCGGTCGTGATCACCACCGCGCCGTCCTCGACGACAGCCGGTGCCGGCCCGTCGACTCCGAGCGAGGACCAGAACTCCAGCGCCACGCCCTCGCCCGCGTAGACGGCCTTGGCCGTGCGCAACGCGGGCAGGGCGGCGGCGGGCAGCACCGAGTCGAGCCGCTCGCTGAGGACGACGACGGTGATCAAGACTTGTTCTTGGTCGCGGTGACGCCGACGAACCCGGCGCGCTCACCCGCGGAACCCACCACGGTCGCGTCGGTCGGGTCCCACACGCCGTAGCGGGGGTTGACCTCGATGTTCAGGTCCGCCGCGAGGAACTGGGCGATCCGCAGGCCGAACGCGGCGAGCAGGCGCGGGTCGATGCGCTCGCTCAGGTCGTCCTCACCGGGGGTCGGCGAGACCTTGTTGCGCTCCTTGACCAGCGCGACCATCCAGCTGGACTGCTGCTCGTCGGCCGGGAAGGCCACGACGGTGCCGGGCTTCACGCCCCACAGCATCGTGTGCACCAGCGACGGGTTCTCGGTGACGCGGACCTTCTGGTTCGTCGCCGACGCCTGCTGGCCACCCGTGGTGCGCGGGGCCTCCTGGATGAACCGCGACATCTTCGACGCGTCGGCCGCGACCTCTGCGGCCTTCTCCTTGGCTTCCTTCGGGTCCTTGACCTGGAAGAAGTCGATCACAACCTCGAGCGTGGAGAGGTTGCGCTTCGCCAGCTCGCCCATCACCAGCACGTCGCGGGTGCGGCGCTCGATCGTGGTGGCGTCCTGCTCGCTCTGCTTGGCGGCGGCCTCGGGGCCACCCTTCTCCTGGATGGCGTCGTACACCTTGGTCCCGTCGACCACGATGTTCTCGTGCTGCGCCGCGAAGTCGGCGATCCGGTGGCTGATCTCGTCGGCCAGCACCAGGCGCGACACCTGGTCGAGCTTGCCCTGGTCCTGCATCTGCTGGGCCGCGGGCTCCTTCTTGAGCACCGTGATGGTGCGGTCCTGGACGGTCTTCAGCTCGATCGCCTGACCCCCGACGATCGCGGCCGAACCGGCCTTGGCGGGACCGGTGCCACAGCCGGTGGCGAGCAGCGCCACAGCAACACCGACCAGCGAGAAACGCTTCAGAACAGTGCTCACGAGGATCTACCCTCTCACGCCGTGGTGACCGGGGTCACGGGAGTCCCCGCCAGTGAGTCGAGGAACGCACCGCACCAGTCCAGCAGCTCCTGATCACGCAGCTGCGGTGCACCCATCCGGCCGCCGGCCGCTCCCTCCGTCGGCCTAGGCACCGTCACCGTGCCCATGGCCTGCTTGTAGACGGCCTTCGGGAACAACCGGCGCAACCTGACCAGCTGCGAGTCGAGCAGCTCCAGCTTCGCGAACCGCACGTTCTGGCCCATCGCGATCACCTCGGTGACGCCGTGGCGGCGGCACGTGTGGCGCAGGCGGGCCACGCTGAGCAGGCGCTCGACCGGTTCCGGCGGCGTGCCGTAGCGGTCCTTGAGCTCGTCCCAGACGGCCTGCAGCGCCGGTTCGTCCGAGGCGGCCGCGATCTTGCGGTAGGCCTCCAGCCGGAGCCGTTCGCCGGGCACGTACTCGTGCGGGATGTGCGCGTCGACGGGGAGGTCCACGCGGACCTCGGCGAGCTCCTCCTCTTCTGCGCTCTCCGCTCCGGCGTGCTTGCGGAACGCCTCGACGGCCTCGCCGACGAGCCGGATGTACAGGTCGAAGCCGACGCCAGCGATGTGACCGGACTGCTCGGCGCCGAGGATGTTGCCGGCGCCGCGGATCTCCAGGTCCTTCATCGCGACGGCCATGCCGGCGCCGAGCTCGGTGTTCTGCGCGATCGTCGCGAGCCGGTCGTGCGCGGTCTCGGTCAGCGGCGTCTCCGGCGGGTACAGGAAGTACGAGTACCCGCGCTCACGGCCACGCCCGACGCGGCCGCGCAGCTGGTGCAGCTGTGCCAGGCCGAGCAGGTCACCGCGCTCGACGATCAACGTGTTGGCGTTGGAGATGTCCAGGCCCGTCTCGACGATCGTGGTGCAGACGAGCACGTCGTACTCGCGTTCCCAGAAGCCCTGGATGAGGTGTTCGAGCTTGTCCTCGTTCATCTGGCCGTGCCCGGTCACCACGCGGGCCTCCGGCACCAGCTCGCGGATGCGCTTCGCGGCCTTCTCGATCGTCGAGACCCGGTTGTGCACGTAGAAGACCTGGCCGTCGCGCATCAGCTCGCGACGAATCGCGGCACCGACCTGCTTGTCGTCGTACGCACCGACGTAGGTGAGGATCGGGTGCCGTTCCTCCGGCGGGGTGAGGATCGTCGACATCTCGCGGATGCCGGCGAGCGACATCTCCAGCGTGCGCGGAATCGGCGTCGCGGACATCGTCAGCACGTCGACGTGGGTGCGGAGCGCCTTGATGTGCTCCTTGTGCTCCACGCCGAACCGCTGCTCCTCGTCGACGATCACGAGGCCCAAGTCCTTGTACCGCACGGTTTTCTGCAGCAGCCGGTGCGTGCCGATCACGATGTCGACCTCGCCGTCCGCGAGGCCCGCGAGGGTCTGCTGGGACTCCTGCGGGTCGGTGAAGCGGCTCAGCCCCTTGATGTTCACCGGGAACTGGCGCATGCGCTCGGAGAACGTGTTGAGGTGCTGCTGGGCCAGCAGCGTCGTCGGCACCAGCACGACGACCTGCTTGCCGTCCTGCACGGCCTTGAACGCCGCGCGGACCGCGATCTCGGTCTTGCCGTAGCCGACGTCACCGCAGATGACGCGGTCCATCGGCACGGAACGTTCCATGTCGGCCTTGACCTCGTCGATCGCGGCCATCTGGTCCTGCGTCTCGGTGAACGCGAAGGCGTCCTCCAGCTCGCGCTGCCAGGGCGTGTCGCTCGCGAACGCGTGACCGGGGGCTGACTGCCGGGCCGCGTACAGCTGCACGAGCTCGGCCGCGATCTGCTTGACCGCCTTGCGCGCCTTGGACTTCGTGTTCTTCCAGTCGCTGCCGCCGAGCTTGTTCAGGCTCGGCAGCTCGCCGCCGACGTACCGGCTGACCTCGTCGAGCTGGTCGGTGGGCACGAACAGCCTGTCCCCCGGCTGACCGCGCTTGGACGACGCGTATTCGAGCACGAGGTACTCACGGGTCGCGCCGGCGACCGTGCGCTGGACCATCTCCACGTACTTGCCGATGCCGTGCTGCTCGTGCACCACGTAGTCGCCGGCCTTGAGCGCCAGCGGATCGACCGCGTTGCGCCGCTTGGACGGCATCTTGCGCATGTCCTTCGTGGACGTGCCACCGCGACCGCCGGTCAGGTCGGTCTCGGTCAGCACGACCAGCGCGAGGTCAGGCAGGATGAAGCCGTCTTCGAGCGAGCCGCGCACGACCGTGACGGTCCGCGCTTTCGGTGCCTCGTCGAGGGATTCCACGTGGACGGCCGCGATCTCGGCGTCCTTCATGCGTTCCACGGCACGCTGCGCGGTACCGGCGCCGGGAACCACGAGCACCGCCGCGCCGCCCGTTGCCGTGTGCGCCTTGAGGTCCGCGAAGGCGCGCTCGACATCGCCCTGATAGGCCTCGACCGGCTTCACGTCGAGGTGCACGACGTCCGGCGCGTCGGTGGTGAGCTGGCTGAGCGTCCACCACGGACGGTCGTTGTTGCGCGCCTTCTCCGCGATCTCGCTGATGCTCTGGTAGGCACTGCGCCCCAGGTCGATCGGCGCCTTGCCCCCTCCGGCCGCGGCCATCCAGGAGGCTTCGAGGAACTCCTGGCCGGTCCGGACCAGGTCTGCTGCCCGCGCGCGGATCTTCTCCGGGTCGTTGAGCAGGACGTGGGTGCCGGGTTCGACGACTTCCGTGAGCAGCTGGAGCTCGCCGGGGCACAACGCCGGGATGAGCGCCTCCATGCCCTCGACCGCGATGCCACCGGAGATCTTGTCCAGCATCTCGGCCAGATGCGCGTCCGACTGGTGTTCCAGCGCGAGCTCGGCCGCGCGGTCCTTCACGTCGTCGGTCAGCAACAGCTCACGACACGGGGGCGCGACGAACTCGTTGATCTCTTCGGAGAGCGAGCGCTGGTCCTGCACGGAGAACGGGCGGATCTCGCTGACCTCGTCGCCCCAGAACTCGACGCGGAACGGGTGCTCCGCGGTCGGCGGGAAGATGTCGAGGATGCCGCCACGGGTCGCGTACTCGCCGCGCTTCTCCACCATGTCGACACGCGTGTAGGCGTTCTCGGCGAGCCGCGTGATGAGCTCGACGAAGTCCTGCTCCTCGCCGACCTTCAGGTGCACCGGCGCGAGGTCGCCGAGACCGGGCGCCATCGGCTGGATGAGGCTGCGCACCGTCGTCACGAGCACCCGGATCGGGTTGCCCTCGGGGTGCTTGAGCCTGCGCAGGACCTGCAGGCGCGCGCCGACCGTGTCCGCGCGGGGCGACAGGCGTTCGTGCGGCAGCGTCTCCCAGCTCGGGAAGAACGCGACCTTGTCCGCGCCGATCAGGTCCTTGAGGACACCGGTCAGCTCTTCGGCTTCTCTGCCGGTGGCCGTGACGGCCAGCACGGGCCTGGCGGTGGACAGAGCCGCGGCGACGAGCGGGCGGGCGGCCAGCGGACCGTCCAGCTCCAGCTCGGGAACGCCGGCGGAGTCGATCAACGTGCGGAGGGCTTTGTCGGGCAGGACACCATCGAGCAGGCCGAGCAGCGGCATGTGAGAAACCCCGTCGAGTGCGGAACGCCAGACAGACCCCTGCCTGGGACGAGGGGTCTCGCTACCCACCTTAGCTCGTTCCGCGACCACTTATCGGGTGGCTCGAGTCGGCCTCCGACGGGCACCCTGTGTGCGTGTCGATGAGAGAGATCAGGGCTGACTACGACGATCAGTCCATCGTGGTTTACCAGGCGTATTCGCCCGCGATCGCGTTGCCTGCCGTGGCGGCGCAACGGTTCGTGCCGCCGTTCAAGATGGAGCGGATGACGTGGATCAAGCCGTCGTTCCTCTGGATGATGTACCGCTGCGGCTATGCGCTGAAGGAAGGCCAGGAACGGGTGCTGGCCGTGCGGATCACCCGCACGGGCTTCGATTGGGCGGTCTCCAACGCGGTCGAGAGCACCATCTCCGGCAAGCCTGCCGTGCGGGTGCAGTGGGATCCCGAGCGCGGGTTGAACCACGAGGCCCTGGCGCACCGGTCCATCCAGATCGGTCTGACGCGCGAGGCGGTGGACAAGTACGTCAACGAGTGGACGGTCAGCATCACGGACGTCACGCCGTTGGCCAGGGAAATCCACGAGAAGGTGCGGGCGTACGACCTGGACGGAGCGCGCGCACTGCTGCCCGTTGAGCGGCCTTACGGAACCTCCACGGCACAAAACGCATAGTTAGGACATGCGCGCACTCGTTGCTGTGTCGGTGCTGATGGTCGCGGCCTGCTCCGCGCCAGAACCGGGCGGCAACGCGCCGTCCAAGGCACCCGCGCCACAGGGCTTGAAGATCGAAGAGGTCGCGGGCGGGTTGGAGCACGCCTGGGACATCGGGTTCTTGAAAGACGGCTCGATGCTCGTCACCGAACGCCCAGGCCGCCTCAAGCTCGTCAAGAACGGCCACGCCACGCCCGTCGACATCGACCTCGCCGACATCCAGGTGCGGGGCGAGGGCGGGCTGATGGGACTGGTGATCCACCCCGACGGCCAGCGCTTCACCACCTGCTACAACACGACGAAGGACGTGCGGCTGGTGACGTTCCGGCTCGACGGCACGCGCGCCACCAAGGTGAAGGACCTGGTCACCGGCATGCCGTCCAACTCGAGCGGCAGGCACTCCGGGTGCCGCCCGACGCTCGCGCCCGACGGGACCATCTTCGTGGCGACCGGCGACATCGCGCAGGCGCGCAACCCGCAGGACAGGACCAGCCTCGGCGGCAAGGTGCTGCGGATCGACGCCGAGACCGGCGAGGGCGCCGCGGGCAACCCGTTCGCGTCGTCGTCGAACGCCAACGAGCGCCGGATCTTCACCTATGGCCACCGCAACGTGCAGGGCGTCGTCTTCCGCCCCGGCACCGACCAGGTGTTCTCCAGCGAACACGGGCCGGACGTCGACGACGAGGTCAACCTGCTCAAAGCGGGCGCCAACTACGGCTGGGACCCGTCCAAGGGCGGCACGCAGGGCGGGTACGACGAGAGCGTGCCGATGACCGACCTCAAGCGGTTCCCGGACGCGGTGCCGGCGGTGTGGTCGTCGGGTTCGCCGACGGAGGCCATCTGCCAGGCCGCGTTCTGGAACGGCAAGCTCGCGATCACCGCGCTCAAAGGCTCGAAGCTCCTGCTGTTCACGCTCGACCAGGCGGGCAAGGTGCAGAACGTCAGCATCCCCGAGGAGCTGAACGACAAGTACGGACGGCTGCGTGCCGCCCGCACCGCGCCGGACGGGTCGCTGTACATCACGACGTCGAACGGCTCGAACGACAAGCTGCTCAGGCTCACAGGAGACGTGTGAGCCCCCGGACGAACGCCTGCTGCTCGTCACCCAGCCCCGCGAAATAGGCGGCGTCGGCGTCCTCTACGTCCTTCATGGCCTTGGCCACCAGCGCTTTTCCCTCGGCCGTCAGATCGAGCAACCGCGCCCGGGAGTCCGCCGGGTCGACCTCCCGTGAGATCAACCCGCGGTCCGCGAGCTTGCGCAGGACCTGCGAGGTCATCATCGGGTCGGTGCCCGCCTGCTCGGCCAGACGCTGCTGGGACGGCGGACCGCTGTGCCCGACCAGCCACCACAACGACGCCAGCAACACGAACTGGACGTGCGTCAGGTCGTGCGGGGCCAGCGCCGCCCGCATGGCCCGCTGCCACGCGAGCGTCACCCGCCACAACAGGAAGCCCGGAGAGTCGTCAGGGCCGGAGAACCGCGTCACAGTCACAATTTCAGCAGGCCAGTTTCACCAGCGCCTCCACCGCGTCCGGCAAGTCGGCCGTCACAAGGGGCCCGAGGAACTCCGCCTTGGGCCCCTCGATCACCACTGAGTGCGTGACGCGGACGCCTTCGGACACCCGCTCCACGCGGTGCGAGAAACGCAGCACGGCCCCTGGCACGGACGTCTCGTCCACGAAGCCGGCACCTGCCTCCACCGAGGTCAGCACGAACGAGATCGACCCCTGCCCCTTGACCACCATCGTGCCGCTCGACCCCTCGGCGAACGGCCCGGACAGCGTCACGGACTCCAGGCCCTCGTCCCACTCCACCCAACGATCGACGTCACTCCACAGTGCCCAGACCGCCTCGACGGACGCCGGCCCCACCACGCTGTGCTCGAACTCGTAATTTGGCATGCATGCATATTATATGCGCGCTTACTATCGCGCAACGGGCAGCTCACGAACGGCTGCGCAGACGGGGCTTGTGCTCCATCGCGGACAGGCCGTTCCAGGCGAGGTTGACCAGGTGCGCCGCGACCTCGTCCTTCTTCGGCTTGCGCGCCTCGAGCCACCACTGACCCGTGAGAGCGACCATCCCGACCAGCGCTTGGGCGTACAACGGCGCGAGCTTGCGGTCGTACCCCTGCTTGGCGAAGTGCAGGCCGAGGATGTGCTCGACCTGCGAGGCGATGTCGTTCAGCAGCGACGAGAACGTCCCGGACGACGAAGCGACGGGCGAGTCCCGCACCAGAATGCGGAACCCGTCCGTCGAGCCCTCGATGTAGTCGAGCAGCGCGCAGGCGGCGTGTTCCAGCAGCTCCCGAGGGTGACTGCCGCCGTCCAGCGCCACAACGATCTGATCCATCAAGCGCTGCATCTCACGGTCGACAACGACGGCGTAAATGCCTTCCTTGCCACCGAAGTGTTCGTACACAACCGGCTTCGACACGCTCGCGCGGTGCGCGATCTCCTCGATGGAGGTGGCCTCGAAGCCCTTCTCGGCGAACAGGGCGCGGGAGACGTCCAGGAGCTGCTCTCGGCGTTCCTTGCCCGTCATCCTGACCCTGGTCACCCGGCTCAGCCTACGGCCCTCACTTCTTCACGCTGATCCTGGCCAGGCGCTGCTCACTGGGCCAACGCACCTGCGTCGCCCAGCCGAACTTCTCGAACAGCCAGATCAGGCGGGCCGAGGTGTCGATCTGGCCGCGCTTCACGCCGTGCCGCGCGGAGGTCGGGTCGGCGTGGTGCAGGTTGTGCCACGACTCGCCGAAAGACAAGATCGCCAGCGCCCACACGTTGGCGGAACGGTCGCGCGCCGCGAACGGGCGGTCGCCGACCATGTGGCAGATCGAGTTCACCGACCACGTGACGTGGTGCAGGAACGCGACGCGGACCAGACCGGCCCAGAAGAACGCCGTGACGCCGCCCCACACGGACCACGTGATCAGGCCGCCCAGCACACCGGGCAGTGCCAGCGAGATCGTCGTCCACAGCACGAAGAGCTTGTCGACCCACACGATGTCCTTGTCGGCCATCAGATCCGGGGCGAAGCGCTTGTGGTTGGTCTTGTCGCGCTCGAACAGCCAGCCCATGTGCGCGTGCCAGAAGCCCTTGGCCAGCGCGGCGGGACCGGTGCCGAAGAGCCACGGCGAGTGCGGGTCGCCCTCGCGGTCCGAGAACGCGTGGTGCCGGCGGTGGTCGGCCACCCAGTCGATCACCGGGCCCTGCAGCGCCATCGAGCCGGCGATCGCCAGCGCGATCTTCAACGCGCGGTTGGCCTTGAACGAGCCGTGGGTGAAGTACCGGTGGTAGCCGATCGTCACGCCGAGGCCGGAGAGGTAGTAGAAGGCGACGAAGAGCGCCACGTCGACCCAGCCGAGGCCCCAGCCCCAGGCGAAGGGAATCGCGGCCAGCAAAGCGATAAATGGAACGATGACGAACACGTACACGCCGAACTGCTCGGCATGACCGCGTTGCCCGTCGATCAACGGCTTCGGGCCCTGGTCGGTGGACCGGTCCATCGTCGAAGTCATACGGATACCTCTAGGGGGATCGAGGGGGCGTATTGGGGGATGACGTACCTACGCAACCGTAACTTACGGAAGCGTAGGTTAGGCCACCCTTCTCAGCCAGACCCGCGCGGAAAATCACGGACAGTTCTCAGGATCAACACGCTGTGTCGCCTGGAATCGAGACCTCCAGGAGGCATCATCGGAGGATGGCCAGACGCAAGATCATCCGGATCACCGTGACCTCGCTCCTCGCCCTGCTCGTGCTGGTCACGGCCGCTCTGGGCGGTATCGGCTGGTACTACAGCGGCGAGCTGCTCGACGTCGACCGGTGGGCGACCTCGTATCCGGACACCTCGCTGGGCCAGGACGACAAGAACGTCGTGCTGTCCGAGTCCGCGGCCACGACGCAGCACGGCACCGTCGGCCTCATCTGGCCCGGCGGCGCGGCGAAGGTCGGCGACATCGCCACGAACGAGGACGGCCGCGTCGAACGGCCGCTGCTGGAGGGCAACGCACCGCCTGACGGCACGAAGGTCCGCGTCGAGACCGCCGTGTACGAGGGCAACCCGAAGACCACGCTGGGGCTGGTCTACAGCGACGTCGCGGTGCCGTCCGAGCTCGGTGACATGCCGGCCTGGTTCGTTCCGGCGACGAAGAACGACACGTGGGTCATCACCGTCCACGGGCGGGGCGCGAAGCGCGAAGAGGCGTTGCGCGTGGTTCCTCAGCTGCACAGTGCTGGGTTGCCCGTTTTGCTGATCACCTACCGCAACGACGTCGGCGCGCCCGCTTCCCCTGACGGTCTCTACCACCTCGGCGACACCGAGTGGCGCGACGTCGAGGCGGCCATCAAGTACGCGCAGAACCAGGGCGCGCGGAAGATCGTGCTCTACGGCTGGTCGATGGGCGGCGCGATCGTGGGCCAGACGCTGGCCCGTTCAGGTGTCGCGGCGGCGGTCAACGGCGTCGTGCTCGACTCCCCCGTCACGAACTGGTCGCAGACGCTGGACCTGCAGGCGGAGAACCGGGGCGTGCCGACGTGGCTCACGCCGGTCGCCGAGCTCGTGTCCGGGTGGCGGGCCGGCATCGACTTCGACCGGTTCGACCTGGTCCGCAACCCGCCGGCGCTCAAGCCGCCGACCCTGCTGTTCCACGGTTCCGCGGACGAGACGGTGCCGGCCCAGTCCTCGCGCGACCTCGCGACCGCCGCGGCCGGGCTCGGGTGGCCGCTGCAGTACGTGGAGATCCCGGGCGCGGACCACACTTCGGGATGGAATGTGGCGACCGACACGTACCGCGACGCACTCGCCGACTTCCTGACCAGGTCAATCGGCGCGAAGCCGTGATCTTGAACTGAGCCGGATGAGTGGTGGTTGGACAAGAAGAGGACGTCTCGTGACAACATGTGCGCAGGGCGGGCGCGAGTTCGCCCGTTCCGCCATGGTGTAAAGGCAGCACCTCTGATTTTGGTTCAGATGGTCCAGGTTCGAATCCTGGTGGCGGAGCAGGGCCCGAGGACGGGTGCAGTTCTGTGGTCTTGGGAGGTGCGAAGCTGCCCGAGGAAGCGGTCGACGAGCAGGGCAACGTGGGCCACCGCCACCACGAGATGTCCGACGCGTGGCTGGTGGGCCGCGCGAGCGAACTTGTCGCCGTGGCCCAGAGCAGCCACCTCGCCGCACAGCTCGACGCGGCGTCCGAGATCGACCACATACTGGCCGAGGCGCAGGGTCGTGGTGAGCCCCGCATCGTCGCGCAGCTGCTCAGAGCCGCGGCCGTGGTCCGGCTGGTCACGCCGGGACTCGTCGACATGTCCGACCCCCAGCTCGACGAGATGCTCGCCCACTGCCGCCGCCACGGCCTGATCGTGCTGGAGGCGGACGCGCGGGCGTTGCGCGGCCGTCGGTTCCTGCTGGGCAACGCCGAGGACAAGGCGCTGACCGAGATCGCCGCGGCGCTCGCGATGATGCTCGACGAGGAACCAGAGACCGACCCGGTGTTCGACAAGCGCACGTGGGACCAGCTGCTGGCCACGACGTTGCAGGACATCGCTCTGGTGCTGACGCAGCTCGGCGTCTACGAGATGGCGGACGACGTGCTGGCGGGCGCGAACAACGCGTTGCGCGAGAGCGGTCAGCCGCACCAGATCTACGTGCACCTGGTGAACCGGGCCCGGCTGCGGATCGGCTGGGGTCTGCGGCTTGAGCGGGTGAACCTGCACGACGCCGCGCACGAGCAGTTCAGCGTGGCGTCCGGGCTCGCCGAGGCCGCCGAGGTGCCGTTCCGGCAGTCGCTGCACCCCGGCCGCCGCGACCTCGACGCCGCCGAGCAGGTGCCGATCCTCGGTGCCGCTCATGCGCTCACGCACCCGAGCGAAGATCACCTCGACCGGCTGTGGTCGTTGCGCGGCCTGTCGATGTACGCGCGGGAGCTGATCATCGTCGCGATCGCGCTGGGCAGGTGCCTCGTGGAGGCGAACCGGCTGGACGACGCGCTGAAGGTGCTGGGCGACACGCGCACGCAGATGGAGCACGACACGTCGGAGCCGTCGCTGGTGCTGTCGCTGGAACGCGAGTACGCGCGCCTCTGCGGCCCGCACACGACGTCCGCGCTGGAGGCCTACAACGCGGCGCTGGAGCTGGAGCTGTGGGGCATGCGCGAGTCACGCGTGGCCACGCTGATGACCCGCCGCGAGCACGAACGGCTGACGCGCGCGCACGGCCAGATCGCGCAGCAGGCGTTGCAGGACCCGCTCACCGGACTGCCGAACCGGCGGGCGCTCGACGACAAGATGGGCGAGCTCATCGCCGGTCAGGTCGACCCGTTCTCCATCGCGCTGGTGGACCTCGACGGCTTCAAGGGCGTCAACGACCGGCATTCACATGCCGAAGGTGATGATGTTCTTCGGGTGATTGCCAGCACACTCCGGCAGGCCCTGCGCGGCGACGACATGGTTGCCCGCTACGGCGGTGACGAGTTCGTGGTGCTGCTGCCCGGAGCCCCTCTGCACGCCGCGGAAGCAGCCCTCGGGCGGGCCGTGGATGCCGTGGCAGGCTTGCCAATCGACCTTTCCCGGGGCGTCACGCTGTCGGTCGGCGTCATCTCGCTGCGCCCCCGCGAATCCGCCAACCAGGCCCTGTCCCGGGCCGACTCGGCGATGTACGTGGCGAAGCGTCAGGGCGGCTGTCAGGTCGCGGCCGTGGCGGGGGAGCCGTCCACGGAGGCTTAGGCTGGTCCGCGGACTTCGAACCACCCAGCCTGTTAGGGAGAGCATTGATGCTCGAGGGCCCTGTCAGCACGGTCGTGCTCGCCGCCGGGGAAGGCACCCGCATGCGGTCGTCCACGCCCAAGGTGCTGCATCGGATCGCCGGACGAACGCTCGTGGAACACGCGGTGCGCGCGGCGGCCGGCACAGATCCCGGCCACCTGGCCGTCGTCGTCGGCCACGGCCGTGAAGCCGTCACTGAGCATCTTGAGAATCTCGCTGGTGTTCTGGGGCGCAAGGTCGCCATCGCGGTGCAGGCCGAGCAGAAGGGCACCGGGCACGCGGTCTCGTGCGGCCTGGCCGAGCTGCCGCACGACCTGGGCGGCACCGTGATCGTGAGCTACGGCGACGTGCCGCTGCTCGACACCCAGACCCTCAAGGCCCTGCTGGCGGAGCACTCTTCCGCGGGCAACGCGGTCACCGTGCTGACGGCCGTGGTGGAGAACCCCACCGGGTACGGCCGGATCGTGCGCGACTCCGACGGGTCCGTGCAGCGGATCGTCGAGCAGAAGGACGCCTCCTCCACGGAACAGTTGATCACCGAGATCAACTCCGGCGTGTACGCGTTCGACGCGGCGGTGCTGCGCGACGGCCTCTCGCGGCTGTCGACCGACAACGCGCAGGGCGAGCTCTACCTGACCGACGTACTGGGCATCGCCCGCGGCGACGGCAAGCGCGTGGGCGCACTGATCGCGGCCGACCCGTGGCTGGTCGAGGGCATCAACGACCGCGTGCAGCTGGCCGCCGTCGGTGCCGAGATGAACCGCCGCATCGTCGAGGGCCTGATGCGTTCCGGCGTGACCATCGTCGACCCCGCCTCGGTGTGGGTGGACGCGGACGTGACGATCGGCCAGGACGCCCTGATCGAGCCGAACGTGCAGCTCCGCGCGGGCACGGCGATCGGTGCACGTGCGGTCGTGGGCCCGGACACCACGCTGTCCGGCGTGACCGTCGGCGAGGGCGCCTCGGTCGTGCGCACCCACGGCAGCGACTCGGTGATCGGCGCCAACGCCACCGTCGGCCCGTTCGCCTACCTCCGCCCCGGCACCTCGCTGGGCGTGAAGGGCAAGATCGGCACGTTCGTCGAGACGAAGAACTCCACGATCGGCGAGGGCTCGAAGGTCCCCCACCTCTCGTACATCGGTGACGCCACGATCGGCGACCACAGCAACATCGGTGCGGCGTCGGTGACCGTCAACTACGACGGCGTGAACAAGCACCGCACGATCGTCGGATCCCACTGCCGCACCGGCTCGGACAACATGTTCGTGGCGCCGGTCGAGGTGGGCGACGGCGCCTACACCGGCGCGGGCACGGTCCTGCGCCGCAACGTCCCACCGGGCGCGCTCGCCGTGTCCGGTGGCCCTCAGCGCAACCTCGAAGGCTGGGTCACCAGCCGCCGTGCAGGAACGGCTGCGGCTCAGGCAGCGGCAGAGGCCCTCGCGAAGCAGAATGACGAGAAGACAGAGGAGGGTCGCTGACCGTGAACCCGCAGATGCCCGGCACACCGAAGAAGAACCTGATGCTCTTCGGCGGGCGCGCTTATCCAGAGCTGACGGAAGAGGTCTCGAAGCACCTCAACGTCACGGTGACCCCGCAGCAGGCCTACGACTTCGCGAACGGCGAGATCTTCGTCCGCTTCGAGGAATCCGTGCGCGGCTGCGACGCCTTCGTCATCCAGTCCCACACCGCCCCCATCAACCAGTGGCTGATGGAACAGCTGATCATGGTCGACGCCCTGAAGCGCGCCTCGGCCAAGCGCATCACCGTGATCATGCCCTTCTACCCCTACAGCCGTCAGGACAAGAAGCACCGCGGCCGCGAGCCCATCTCGGCCCGCCTGGTAGCCGACCTGTTCAAGACGGCAGGCGCTGACCGCCTCGTCTCCGTCGACCTGCACACCGCGCAGATCCAGGGCTTCTTCGACGGCCCGGTCGACCACCTGTGGGCGATGCCCCTGCTGGCCGACCACATCCGCGGCAAGTACGCGGGCCACGAGATCACCGTCGTCTCCCCGGACTCCGGCCGCACCAAGCTGGCCGAGAAGTGGGCGGACACCCTCGGCGGCGCCCCGATCGCCTTCATCCACAAGACCCGCGACCCGCTTCGCCCCAATGAAGTGGTCTCGAACCGCGTGGTCGGCAAGGTGGAGGGCCGTCTCTGCATCGTGATCGACGACATGGTCGACACCGGCGGCACCATCGCCGGCGCTGTGAAGCAGCTGCTCAACGAGGGCGCCGCCGACGTTGTCATCGCCGCGACCCACGGCATCTTGTCCGGCCCGGCCACCCAGCGCCTGCAGGACTCCGGCGCACGCGAGGTCGTGTTCACCGACACGCTCCCGATCCCGGCCGAGAAGCGCTTCCCGAAGATGACCGTCCTGTCCATCGCCCCTCTCCTGGCCCGCGTGATCCAGGAAGTGTTCGAGGACGGCTCCGTCACCTCGCTCTTCGACGGCAACGCCTAGCTCCCTGCTCCAGACGGTACGCGGGGCCCTTTCGTGCTCTCCTCGAGCACGAAAGGGCCCCGCGTGCGGTCTGGGACCCCCGATTAGCACCCCGCACCAGCACTCACCTACACTGTTCGGGTTGCCTCGGCGAGGGCGAGCTCCCCAGCTCGGCGTGATCGACGCGGTGGCTTGATGCCGCGCGTGTTGACCCTGTTTCCGCGCTGCTCGCCGCCGCAGGCCACCACCAAGCCTCACCGCTTGAACAAGCCTCACCGCTTGCTCGAGCGTCAACCGCTGAAACTGCTGACGACTTGTGCACCGCCCCGACGTACAAGGCCAGATCTGTTAAGGAGTACCCCACCGTGTCCGAGGTCCGTCTCGCCGCTGAGCAGCGCACTGAATTCGGCAAGGGCGCAGCCCGCCGTACCCGTCGCGCCGGCAAGATCCCCGCGGTGCTCTACGGCCACGGTTCCGACCCGAAGCACCTGGCCCTGCCGGCGCTCGAGTTCGCCCGTGTTGTCCGCGAGCACGGTCAGAACGCCGTCCTCACCCTCGCCCTCGACGGCGGGAGCGAGCTGGCGCTGACCAAGACCGTCACCACGCACCCCATCAAGAACTACATCGAGCACGTCGACCTGCTGCTCGTCCAGCGCGGCGAGAAGGTCACCGTCGAGGTGCCGCTGGTCATCTCGGGCGAGCCCGCTTCGGGCACGCTGCTCACGCAGGACCTCTCGACCATCACGATCGAGGCCGACGCGCTGAACATCCCCGAGCAGATCGAGCTGTCGATCGCGGGCGTCGCCGCCGGCACCCAGATCCACGCCAGCGACCTCACCCTGCCGGAGGGCGCCACGCTCGCCGGCGATGCCGAGGCCCTGGTCGTCGCCGTCAACGAGGCGCCGTCCGCGGCGCAGCTCGAGGGCGACGAGGCGGCCGCTCCGGCCGAGGCCACCGAGGAAAGCTGAGCCCCATCACGTCGGGCCGGACTGACGGCGCGCCACCTCCTCACGAGGGGGGTGGCGCGCCGTCCGCATACCTGCGGCCGACCGAGATCCGCTCCAAGACCTTCCGCCGCAAGCGGCAGGGTTACGACCCGGAGCAGGTCAACGAGTTCATGCAGATCGTCGCGGACGCACTGGCAGGCCGGATCCGCCTGAACCCGGACCACGTGCGCACCGTCAGGTTCGCCACGGTCCCGAACGGCTACGACCCGTTGAGCGTCGACGGCGTCCTGCACGTGCTGGAGCACCAGGTCCGCAACGGCATCGTGCCGCCGACGGGCCTGGCCACCGGCGACGACCTGCACGCGCGCAAGCTCCCGAAGGCCGGCACCGGCTACGATCGCGCCGAAGTGGACGCCTTCATCACCCGCGCCGCGGCCAACCTGGACGGCCGGGGTGCCATGACCTCCACCGAGGTCCGCAACACCCGGTTCAGCACCACGTCCGGCCTGCTGGGCAAGGGATACCAGGTGCAGGCCGTGGACGCGTTGCTGGACGACCTCGAGCAGGAGTTGCGGTTCCGTGGACGATGACCTCGCCCTCATTGTCGGCCTGGGCAACCCGGGCCCGAAGTACGAGGGCAACCGCCACAACATCGGCTTCCTGGTCCTCGACGAGCTGGCCGCCCGCGTAGGCGGCAAGTTCAAGGCCCACAAGTCAGGCGCCGAGATCGTCGAGGGCCGGCTCTCCGGCCACCGCGTGGTGCTCGCCAAGCCCCGTAGCTTCATGAACCTCTCCGGCGGCCCGGTCTCGAGCGCCGCGAAGTTCTTCAAGCCCACCCTGATCGTCGTGATCCACGACGAGCTGGACCTCCCGTTCGCCGCCATCCGCATGAAGCTCGGCGGCGGCGACAACGGCCACAACGGACTCCGCTCCATCACGAAGTCCCTGGGCACCAAGGACTACCACCGCGTCCGCTTCGGCGTCGACAGGCCGTCTGGGCGCCAGGATCCCGCCGACTACGTGCTGAAGGACTTCTCCACCGTGGAGCGCAAGCAGCTCGCCTTGGAGATCGACCGGGCGGCGGACGCGACCGAGGCGCTCGTGACCAAGGGCCTGGAAGCCGCCCAAAACGCCTTCCACTGAGCCGTACGATCACGGCATGAGCAACCGAAAGGTCCATGCCGCCTAAGCGCCCCGACGTGCTGCGCGGGCTGTCCGGACGGCTGATCGCAGACATCGACCGCATCGAACGCACCCGCAACTACCTCTGGCCGGGCAGCGTCACGCTCGCGCTCGAGTCGTGGGTCCGGTACGCGGACTCTCCCGCTCGCCGCCTCTGGCTGTACGACAGCCCGGTCGACGAGTGCGAGTGCTGCCCTCATCCCGTCCAACAGCGCCGGCTCCTCGATCACGTCGTCAGCGCACTCCCCCGCAAAAGCGCGAGGGAGCTGCGCAAACGACTCCAAGCCCTGGACGACCTCTACTAGACCAGCGCGGCCGCCGCGGACCGGCGAAGCTTTCCAGACGGCGTCTTCGGCAACGTCCCCGGCGGCTGCACCACCACCGCGAACGGCCGCAACCCGACGGCATCCACGACCCGAGCCGTCACTTCCTTCACGAGAGCCTTCTCCGCCTCGGCATCCCCCGCCAGCTTCGACTCCAGCACCACGGCGAACCGCTCCCGCTGCGTCCCCGCGTCCAGCCGCACCGCCACCGCGTTGCCGGCCCGCACACCATCCACCGAGCAGGCAGCACGCTCCACATCGGTCGGATAGATGTTCCGCCCGCCCATGATGATGACGTCCTTGCGCCGCCCGCAGACGACGACCTGTCCGTCCTCCACCAGATATCCGATGTCGCCTGTGGACAGCCAGCCCTCGGAGTCCTGAGTGGCCAGAGGGCCGTTCACCGTCAGGTAGCCGGGAGTCACGGCCTCACCGCGGATCTGCAGCTCACCAACGTCCCGCACGCCGAGCACCGAGCCAGAATCGGAAACCACCCGAAGCTCCAAGCCGGGCAACGGCGGCCCGAGCAACGGGAACGCACGCCCTTCAGCAGCAGGCTCAGCGCGATGATCCGCCTCGACGGCGTCCGCATCCACCACGTCCACGGACAGACCGGAGAACAGCGGCGCGAAAGCCACACCCAGAGTGGTCTCCGCCATGCCGTAAGCCGCCAGGATCGACTCCGGACGCAACCCGAAGCGAGCCCCAGCCGACACGAAAGCCTCAACCGCTGCCGGATCGATCGGCTCGGCCCCGTTCAACGCCAGCCGCATCGACGAGAGGTCGAAAGAGTCAGCAGAGGACGCAAGACGACGAGCCACGATCGCGTAGGCGAAGTTCGGCGCCGCGGTGATCGTCCCGCGGTACCGGGTGATCAGATCGGCCCACAACGTCGGACGCGACAGGAAGTCGACCGGCGTGACCTTCACCAGCTCCAGGCCGAACAGCATCGGCACGGTCAGGAACCCGACCATCCCCATGTCGTGGAACAGCGGCAGCCACGAAACCATCACGTCGGACTCGGGATTCAGCGCCGCCGCGATCTCCATGCCGCGCGCGTTGGCCATCAGGTTGCGGTGCGTGATGCGGACCGCTTTCGGATCGGCGGTCGATCCACTCGTCAACTGCAGCAGTGCCGTGGCATCCTCGGGGGTGGGAACAGGAGCGGCGATCGGCTCTCCGTCGAGCTCGGACAGCTTGCGATAAGGGATTCCGTGCTGGTCCAGCACGGGAGACAAGGCGTCAAACGGGCTGCCGAGCAGGACCAGGCGAGAGTCGATCATGGCGAGCACCCGCAGCGTGTCCTCGGCCCACTCGGCCAGGTCGGTGCGTGGTGTGGGTTGATGCAACATCGTGACGCTGCCACCACACAGCCATGCGGCCTGCACGGCTGGGGCGATCACGGCTGGTTCGGCGGCGAGCACGGCGATCGCGGTGCCCGGCGTCACGTCGAGCGCACCGGCCATCCGCCGGGCGCGTTCGTGCACCTCGGCCCAGGTCCGGCGGACGGGAGCGGCGGGTTCACCCGTCGTCATGCCCCTGTCCCGGCCGTTTGCGGCCGTCGCCAGCATCACATCCACGAACTGACTCATGTTCGCGATCGTAGTGGCGCCGTTTGGTCCATCAGGACGAAACGTTATGCCACGCGAAACGCGATACTCCCCAGTACAGGTACGCAGGAGGAGGTCATTGGTGGATCGGGGCGGCCCCGGAGCGCAGCATTCCCTACCCGCGCATCCGGCACCTCTGCTTTCCGCGCAGGACGTGGCCCTCGTCGCGTTCCATCGTCCCCCCAAGGGCGCGCGCGGGTACGACGCGGCTGAGGTGGACGCATTTCTCGACCGGGTCGAGGACACCATGCGCAGCAGGGACATCCTCACGCGCGAGGACGTGCTCAACGTGAAGTTCAGCACCGCGATCCGGGATCCGGGCTACGACGTGAACGAGGTCAACGTCTTCATGGAACTGGTGGCCGACACGCTGCGGTCCACTCCGCAACGCCAGCAGGCCAGTGCGCCCGCCCAGGGTGCGCACGCCACGTCGAAGGGGCTCAGACCCGCGGTGCGGCTGTCTCCTGACGACGTCGGCGCGGTGCGCTTCCACAAGCCCAGACCGGGCACGCGCGGGTACCACGAGGGCCAGATCGACGCGTTCCTCGACCGCATCGAGGCGACCCTGCGCGGACAGGACAACCTGACGGCCCAGCAGGTTCAGGACGCGGTGTTCGGCGAGACCGCGCCCGGCACCTTCGGGTACGACGAGGAGGACGTCGACACGTTCCTCGACCTCGTGGTGCTCATGTTCGAGACCGCGCCGCCGCCCGCCAAGCCGGCGCCCCCGACCACGCAGCTGCCGCAGCAACAGCAACGACCCCAGCAGCGCCGTCCACAACCGCCGCCACGCCCCCAGCAGTTACCGCCGGTGCAGCAACCCGCGCAGCCCAAGGCCGTCGACGCTCCGAAGCTCACGGCCGCGGACATCCGCAACATCGCCTTCCACCGCCCTCCCCGCGGCCGCCGCGGCTACCAGGAGTCCCAGGTGGACGCGTTCCTCGACCGCATCGAGGCCACCCTGCTCGGCCAGGACAACCTGACCGGCAAGGACATCCGCGACGTGAGGTTCTCCCGTCCGCTCATCGGACGGCGCGGGTACGACGAGACCGAGGTCGACGGCTTCCTGAGCCAGATCGAGCAGCAGCTCTCCGGCCCGGTCCGCAGCATGCCGACGGTGAAGTCGTGGAAGGACCTGCGCCAGCTGCGGATCCCGCAGGCGGCGTCCGGCCAGCGCGGCTACCGCACCGCGCAGGTCGACCGGATGCTCGAGGAGATCGGCGTCGCGCTCGACGGCATGCTCGGAGCGACCTCGGAAGAGGTCCTGAAGGCGCGCTTCAGCTATGCCCTGCTCTCCGGCCAGGGCTACGACACGTCGTTCATCGACGAGCTGCTGCCCATGCTGGCGAACGAACTGCGCCGCCGCGGCCGCTAGCCGTTGTTGTTCGGGCGTGTGCAAGTACTACCAACTCGCAGTTGGTAGTACTTGCATACGCCATCAGCCCTCGACGACTTCGGCTGCCGACATCCACTGAGCTTCGACGTCGGACTCCTCCGCCAGCACGGCGCGAAGCTCGGCGTCGAGCTTCAACAAACGGTCGGGGTCGGTCGCGGCCTCGGCCAAAGCCGCGTGCAGCTCGGCTTCCTTCTTGTGCAGCACCTCGAGGCGCCGCTCCAGCCGCGCCAGCTCCTTGCGGGCGGCACGCTGGTCGGCGGCGTTCGACGGCGCCTTGTCCGCGGCCGGGGCGGCGGCAGCGTTCTCCCTGTCGCGCAACGAGTCGCGGCGCTTCAGGTACTCCTCGATCCCGCCGGGCAGGTCGGTCAGCCCGCCGTCACCGAACAACGCCACGACCTTGTCGCACACGCGCTCGACGAGGTACCGGTCGTGCGAGATCACGACCAGCGTGCCTGGCCACGAGTCGAGCAGATCTTCCAGCTGCTGCAACGTGTCGATGTCCAGGTCGTTCGTCGGCTCGTCGAGCAGCAGCACGTTCGGCTCGGCCATCAGCAACCGGCACAGCTGCAACCGCCGCCGCTCGCCACCGGACAGGTCCGACACCGGCGTCCACTGCTTCTGCGACGAGAACCCGAACCGCTCGCCCAGCTGCGACGCCGACATCTCGTACTTGCCCAGGACGACCCGGCGCGCGACCTCCTCGATCGCCTCCAGCACGCGCATCGACCCGTCGAGGTCGAGCAGCTCCTGCGAGAGGTGCGCGATCTTCACCGTCTGGCCCTGGATCCGCTTGCCCGTCTCGGGTTCGCGCTCGCCCGCCAGCAACCGCAGCAGCGTCGTCTTGCCGGAACCGTTGACACCGACCAGACCGATCCGCTCACCCGGCCCGATGCGCCACGTCAAATCGCGCACCAGCACCCTGTCCGGAATGGACAGTGTGCAGTCTTCGAGCTCGATCACCGTGCGACCCAAGCGCTTCTTGGCGAACGCCAGCAGCTCGACGTTGTCCCGCACCGGCGGCACGTCCGCGATCAACGCCTCGGCCGCCTCGATCCGGTAGCGCGGCTTGGAGGTACGGGCGGGCGCGCCGCGACGCAGCCACGCGAGCTCCTTTCGCGCCAGGTTCTGCCGCTTCTCCTCCAGCACGTCGGCGAGGCGAGTGCGCTCGGCACGGGCGTAGATCCAGTCCGCGTAGCCGCCCTCGTACTGCTCGACCTTGCCGTGCACCACTTCCCACGTGCGGTTGCAGACCGTGTCGAGGAACCACCTGTCGTGCGTCACGACCACCAGCGCGCACTTGCGGGCCAGCAGGTGTTCCGCGAGCCACCGCACACCCTCGACGTCGAGGTGGTTCGTCGGCTCGTCGAGCACGAGCAGCTCGAGGTCCTGGATCAGCGCCGCGGCCAACGCCACCCGGCGCCGCTCGCCACCGGACATCGTGGAGACGACGGAGTCCAGTCCCAGCGCCGTGATCCCGAGTCCGTCCAAAATGGACCGAACACGGGCGTCCGCCGCCCACTCGTGCTCCGCGTCGAAGCCGAGCGGGTCGATCACCGCGTGGCGCACGGTCGAGCCCTCCGGCAGCTCGGTCCGCTGCGTCACTACCGCCATCCGCAGATCGCGCGACCGCGACACCCGGCCGTCGTCGGACGGTTCCACCCCGGCCAGCACCTCGAGCAGCGTCGTCTTGCCGCCACCGTTCAGGCCGACGACACCGATCCGGTCGCCCTCGTTGACGCCGAGCGACACGCCGTCGAGCAGCGGACGGACGCCGAACGACTTCGACACGGACTCCAGGTTGACCAGGTTGGCCATCAAAACCTCACGACTTCAGAAGAAATGCCCCTGGAGAGGCTACCTACCAGGGCCAAAGCGACGGTCTCCCACCCGAAATCCGCTGGCAGGGGGATCAGGCTGCTCCTAGGCTCCGAGGTCGGCAGAACGATCCACTCGATGGAGCACGGAGGGGTGCACGGTGGTTCAGGACGAGGAAACGCAGACCACTGTGCTGTGGCGGCCGACCGGTCCGGAGGAGCTGGAACTCGTCCGGCAGTCCGGCTGGCACGCCTGGCCACCCCGTCTCCCCGAGCAGCCGATCTTCTACCCCGTGCTCGACGAGGAGTACGCGATCAAGATCGCCCGGGAGTGGAACGTGCCGCACCACGGGGTCGGCTACGTCACCCGCTTCCGGGTCGAGTCGGAGTTCCTGCGGCATTATCCGGTCCAGCAGGCCGGCGGCAGGACCATTCTGGAGCTGTGGGTTCCGGCCGAGGAGCTCGACGAGTTCAACGCGCACCTGGTCGGTCCGATCGAGGTCGCGCACGAGTTCCGCTGAGGCGCTGCGGAGCCCCTGAGCGTGTTAGGCGTGCACCTCGGGAGGAGCCGGCTTCGGCTCCTCCGTGGTGATCACGCGTGCACCGGGCACCGGCCCGTGCGCCACGCGAACCGTCCGGCAGACACCCGCACCGGCCAGCTCAGCGGCCACGCGCACCGCCGTGTCGCCGTCCTCGCACAGGAACGCCGTCGTGGGGCCGGAACCGGACACGATGCCGGCCAACGCACCCGCGTCGACACCCGCGCGCAACGTCCGGCGAAGGTTCGGCCGCAAAGACACAGCCGCAGCCTGCAGGTCGTTGCCCAGCAACAACGCGAGCTGACGCGGGTCTCCTGAGGACAGACCCTCCAGCACGGCCTCGACCGCACCGACGCGCGGCGGGTCTCCTTCCAGGCGCAGGCGATCCAGCTCGTCGAACACGTCCGGAGTGGACAGTCCACGCCGGTCGAACGCGAGCACCCAGTGGAACTGGTGACGCCCCAGCACCGGGACGATCCGCTCGCCGCGGCCGGTGCCCAACGCCGTTGCGCCGTACAGAGCAAATGGCACATCCGCGCCGAGTTTCCCGGCCAGCTCGGCCAGTTCGTCACGGCTGATCTCCAGGCGCCACAACGACGACAGGCCGACCAAGGTAGCCGCCGCGTCCGCGCTGCCGCCCGCCATGCCGCCCGCGACCGGGATGGCCTTGCGGATGACGACGCGGACCTTCGGGTCGTCCGGGTCCTTGCCGACGTGCGCGGCCAGCAGGCGAACCGCGCGCCACGCGAGATTCGAGGCTCCCGTGGGCACCTGGTCGGCGCCCTCCCCGTGGCACTCGACGCCGGGTTCGTCCGCCACCGCGACGGTGACCTCGTCGACCAGCGAGAGCGCCTGGAAGATGGTCACCAGGTCGTGGTAGCCGTCCGGGCGCACGTCACCGACGGCCAGGTGCAGATTGACCTTGGCCGGGACGCGGACCGTGACCGGGGGAGGAACGACTGCGAGCACCATGTCAGCCTACGGGCGTTCTGGGGTCGCGGACTCCTCCCCCGGTCACCGCGGATCTCAAACCGGGATCACGGATCCGTTGTAGGTCTGCTTGATGTAGTCCTTGACCTGCTGCGATCCGAGCAGCTCCGCCAGCTCGCGGATGCGCTTGTCGTCCTTCAGCTCGGTCCTGGTGACCAGACCGTTGGCGTTCGGGTTGCCCTCGGCCTTCTCCAGCGCCAGCGCGTCGGTGGACGGCTTGAGGCCCGCGTCGATCGCGTAGTTGCCGTTGATCACCGACGCGTCGGTGTCCTCCAGCGAACGGGGCAGCTGAGCGGCCTCCAGCGGTACGAACTGCAGGTTCTTGGGGTTCTCCGCCACGTCGCGCACGGTCGGCTGGTCCACGGCCTTGAGCTTGATCAGGCCGTTCGCCTCCAGCAGCTTCAGGCCGCGCGCCTCGTTCGTGGCGTCGTTCGCGACGGCGATCTTGGCACCGGACGGCAGCTCGTCGAGCTTCTTGGCCTTCTTGGAGTAGAGGCCCAGTGGCTCGACGTGGACGGGCGCGACCCACTCGACCTCGGCGCCGCTCTCCTTCGTGAACGTCGCCAGGTACGGGACGGTCTGGAAGTAGTTGGCGTCGAGCGAACCGTCGACCAGCGCCGTGTTCGGCTGCACGTAGTCGGTGAACTCGACGACCTCGATCTTCAGCCCCTTCTGCGCGGCGAGGTTGTCGGCCACGAACTTGAGGATCTGCGCGTGCGGGACGGGCGAGACGCCGACCTTCAGGGTGTCCGAAGAGGACGCTCCACCGGCCGAGCAAGCGGACAAAGCAGTCAAAGCGACCGCGATCAGGGCAGCCTTAATACGCATGACGTTCCTTTTGAGAAATTGCGGGTGGTTCAGACGGAGGCGTGCCGGCGCCGGTCGGACGCACGGGCGGCACGGGTGAAACCGAGCTGGATCAGCGTCGTGAGCACGGCGAGCCACGCCACGGTGCTCCACAGGATCCGGTCGTTGAAGCGCTGGTAGCCCTCGCGGATGGCCAGGTCACCGAGGCCACCGCCGCCGATCACGCCGGCCATCGCGGAGTACCCGATCAGGGCGATCACCGTCACGCCGATCGCGTTGATCAGGGCGGGCAGCGACTCGCGGATGAGCACCGAACGCACGATCCGCAGCGTCGAGGCACCGGTCGTGACCGCGGCCTCGACCACGGTCACGTGCACCTCGGACAGGATGTTCTGGACGAGCCGCCCGACGAACGGGATCGCACCGACGGCCAGCGGCACGATGACCGCCGTGCTGCCGATGGATCCGCCGACGATCAGGCGGGTGACCGACGTGAGCGCGACGAGCAGCACGATGAACGGCATCGAGCGGCCCAGGTCGGTGATGAAGCCGAGAACGCGGTGCAGGACCGGGGCCGGTCGCAGGCCACCAGGAGCGGTGAGCTGCAACCAGACTCCGACCGGAATTCCGAAAGCCGTGGCGATCACGGTGGAGACGCCGACCATGTACAGCGTCTCCCCGGTGGCCTCGACGAGGTAGCTCACCACGTCGGACCAGGGTGTTGCAGACCTCACGCAGCTACTCCCTGCGGCCCCTTCAGGGACCTCTGCACAGCGCCGCCGGCCTCGCTGATCCACTCCAGCGCGGAGTCGGACCGCTCACCGTTCAGGCCGAGGCGGAACCGCGCGACCGGGGTCTCACCCAGGCGCGTCAGGCCGCCACCGACGATGTTCAGCTCGACGCTGAACCGGTGCGCCGCCTCTGGCAGCAGAGCGCCGACCGCGGCGAACCCGACGAGCACGACGTCAGCCACGCGGTCGTAGGTGCTCTCGTTGATCGGGTTCAGGTCGACGGCGGGCAGCAACGCGCTGCTCGTGCGGCTGCCGGCGTCGTTGACCAGGTCGAGCACCTTGCCGTGCTCGACGACGCGGCCCTGCTCCAGCACGGCGACGTCATCGCAGATCTTCCGAACCACGCCCATGTCGTGCGTGACGACGAGAACGGTCACACCCAGTTCCGCGCGCGCACGGTCGAGCACGGTCAGCACGGAACCGGTGGTCTCCGGGTCCAGGGCCGACGTGGGCTCGTCGGCGAGCAGAACGCTGGGGTTCGCGGCGAGTGCACGCGCCACGGCGATGCGCTGACGCTGCCCGCCGGACAGCTGGTCGGGGTAGGCGGCGGCCTTGTCGGTCAGGCCGACGAGGTCCAGCAGCTCGCCCACACGGGTGCGGCGCTGCGGTCCCGGGATGCCGGCGGACTCGAGCGGCAGGGCGATGTTGCCGGCGGCGGTGCGCTGCCGGAGCAGCGAATCCCCTTGCGGCACAACGCCGATCTGCCTGCGAGCGGCCCGCAGCGCAGACCCGTCCAGCGCGGTGATGTCCGTGCCGTCGACGCGGATCGCACCCGAGTCGGGGCGCTCCAGCAGCGCGACGCAGCGGGCGAGGGTCGACTTGCCGGCCCCGCTCGGGCCGACCACGCCGAGCACGGTGCCCGCCTCGACGTCGAGGGTCACGCCGTTGAGGGCGTTGACACCCTGGAAGGACTTGGTGAGGTTTTCGACAGTGATCACTTCTACTCCACGGCTGCGCGCGATGGCACACACGCCTCGTGGGCGGTGCGCGATCGGAGTTCTGCTGCTCAGGTGTGCGCCACTCTTAGGCTGAGTGCGCGTCAAAGGACTTTGAGAAGGCGCCTTAGACGAGGTGGCGACGACATGCAGAAGACGTGCGGCGGCACTGGTCGACGACTCGCCGGCGCGTCAGCATTCGCGTGGTACCCATGTGATCCTCCATCGGTCCTGGCGTTAGCACCTGCCCGCATCCAGCGGGTGGTTGCTGCGACGTCGTAGAGCCAGGTCTCTCAGTCGCTCCGGATGGCATCTAGCAGTCAACCGGACGCACGTTCGGTTGCGCAAGCCAGAATCCGATTCGTTCGACAGATCACACTGTTGGCCGATGGATCCCCGGCCTAGACCTCAGCGATCCGGATGAAGTCGATCACGCTCAGCTGCTCGCCCCTGGCCTGCGGGTCGATGCCGGCCTTTTCGAGCAGTTCGTCGATGTTGACGTCCTGCGTGGCCGCCCACCCCTTGAGGGCCGCGCGGAGGGTCTTGCGGCGCTGCGCGAAGGCCGCGTCGACGATCCCGAAGAGCCTCTTGCGGTCCACTGTGGACAGCGGGTTTTCGTGGCGGTGGAACGAGACCAGACCCGAGTCCACATTGGGAGCCGGCCAGAAGACGTTCCTGCCGACCGGGCCCGCTTTCTTGGCCTTGCCGTACCAGGCGATCTTCACGCTGGGGACGCCGTAGATCTTGCTGCCGGGCTCCGCGGCCATCCTGTCGGCGACCTCGGCCTGGACCATGACGAGGCCCTTCTTGAGGCTTGGCAGCTCGTGCAGGAGGTGCAGGACGACCGGGACGGCGACGTTGTAGGGCAGGTTGGCCACGATCGCCGTCGGCTGGACCGGGAGGTCCTCGTGGGTGACCTTCATGGCGTCCTTGAGGACGACGTGCAGCTTGGCGGCGTTCTCCGGGTCCATCTCGCTGACGGTCTGCGGGAGGCGGTCTGCGAGCGGCGGGTCGATCTCGACCGCTACCAGCCGCTTGGCGCTGGGCAGCAGGGCGAGAGTCAGGGAACCCAGGCCCGGGCCGACCTCCAGGACGACGTCGTCCTCGGTGAGGCCGGCGGCGGTGACGATCTTGCGGACCGTGTTGGGGTCGTGCACGAAGTTCTGGCCCAGCTTCTTGGTGGGTCGGATGCCCAGCTCTTCGGCCAGACGTCTCACTTCGGCGGGTCCCAGCAGGCTCACTTGAGCATTCTCGCAGGTGGCCCGGTACGACGAAGGCCGCCCCCGGCGAACCGGGAGCGGCCTCGTCAAGCAGGTTCAGCGGTTTACGGCAGGCCCAGCTTCGCGCGGCAGCCCGGCCAGGCGCCGTAGGTGCCGCCGGCGCGGTCGCGGAGCTTCGTCGCGATCGCGATCTGCTGCTCGCGGGTGGCCTGGTGCGGGAGCTGGGCGTACTGGGTGCCGCCGTTGGCGGCCCAGGTGCCCGCGTTGAACTGGAGACCGCCGTAGTAGCCGTTGCCCGTGTTGATGTCCCAGCGGCCGCCTGCCTCGCAACCGGCGAGGCGGTCCCAGACCGCGCCGTCGGGAAGGGGCTTGGTGCCGACGGTGACCTTCTTGGGCTTCGGCTCCTTGGTGACCTTGCCGCCGATCTTCTCGCGGCTGATCTCCTTGCCGTTCTTCACGGTCACGCGGTAGGTGGCGATCTGCTCGCCGGCCTCGCCGGGGTCGGTGACCTTCTGCTCGCCCGCGTTCATGTTCGGGTCGTTGGTCTTCTCGACCGGCGGGGCGACCGGCTCGTTCACGTTGATGACCGTGACGCCCGTGCGGGAGATGTAGACCTCGGCGCCGGTGGCCAGCTTGACGTCGGTGCCGGAGGCGACCGCGTCCTCGGGGCCGAGCGAGAGGTTCTCGTTCTTCAGCAGCTCGTCGACCGTGACGGCGGTGGTCTGCACCTCGCGGACCGGGTTCGCGCCGTCGAAGAGCTTGATGTTCTTGCGGGTCTTGACCTCGAGGTTCATGCCCTCGAGCGGCACGTCCTGCGAACCGGGGGCGGAGAACCAGGCGCCCTCGGTCGGCACGCCCATCTGCTTGGCGGCTTCCTCGACGGTGACCGAGCGGACCCAGTCCTCCTTGGCCTGGCCGTCGATGCTCATCTTCACGAGCCGGCCGCGGTCGAGGGTGATCTTGCCGCCGTCGGAGATCGGGGCGTTCAGCGAGGGCGACAGGGCGTCGTGCTCACCGACGACGATGCCCTCCTCTGCCAGCACGTCGCCGACCGTGCCCTCGTAGGAGTGGACGGTCTGCATCGCACCGTCCACGTCGACCGTGAGGGACTTGTCCATCGCCATGGCGGTCACGCCGCCACCGGAGATCGAGACGAGGACCGCGGCGACCGCACCCTTGAGGAAGCGGCGCTTCCAGTTCGTGACGGTCTGGACGAGGACCTGCGGGTCGTCCTTCTCCTCCGCCTCCGACGGGAGGACGAGGGGCGGCATGATCGTCGTCTCGGCGTTGATGAGACGGATCAGCTCGTCGACGTCGACGTTCGCCGTGGCGAGGAGCTCGTCGGCGTCCGGGCCGAGCACCTCGAGCACGTCCGCGGGCGAGATGCTCAGCGCACCGGCGGGAAAGCTCGGGTGGGGATCAACGACGCCGACCGCGGTGTTCCCGACCGGCGTGAACCAGTCGGTG
This sequence comes from Lentzea aerocolonigenes, assembly GCF_000955955.1. GTDB lineage: Bacteria > Actinomycetota > Actinomycetes > Mycobacteriales > Pseudonocardiaceae > Lentzea > Lentzea aerocolonigenes_A. The sequence goes on along the minus strand of NZ_JYJG01000084.1, from coordinate 40,683 downwards.
TCGTCGTTGAAGTCGTACGGAGCGGCAGTTCTGTCGCTTCCAGACACTGGGTCGATACCTCCATTGCGGAAGCTCGAGGCCACCGCACAGTTGGCGCTGCAAAGATCATTCGAGGGTTGAGCTCGAAGGTTCCCGGCAACTCCTCCTACGTGGTCTCGCTTCTTCGCGCTTCTGGCTTGGGTCCCGCCCCGACTGCGGGCGTGCTCCCAACCGACTGGGTCGGTCCGGGTGGCACGGTCACGGGACAGTAACGGGGTCGCGGACGTTGCGCAAACACCCCCGCCAATGTTGTGACCTCAGTCACCCCATGGGGGTAGGAACCCTTTGCTCCGTTCGTCTTACATCGCATCTCAGTAACCAAGTCCGAACACTCGTTGAGCATTACGGGTGACGGCGGAGCAGAGTTCAGAAAGATCTTCGCCACGGAGAGTGGCCAAATCCCGAACTGTGTAATTCACACAATAGGGTTCGTTTGGACGCCCCCTGAACGGATGCGGCGTCAGGAACGGGGCATCTGTCTCGACCAACAGCTGATCTTGCGGCACCAGTTGGGCCGCCTCGCGAAGAGCACGGGCGTTCTTGAACGTCACCGGGCCCGCGAACGACAGCACGTACCCCGCGTCGACGCACCGCCGGGCGAAGTCCGCGTCGCCGGAGAAGCAGTGGAAGACCACAGTGGACGGTGCGCCCTCGGACTCCAGCACCTTCAGGATGTCCTCGTGCGCGTCCCGGTCGTGGATCATCAACGGCTTCCCGACACGCTTGGAAAGGTCGATGTGCCAACGGAAAGCCTCGTGCTGCGCGGCCGGCGGCGAGTAGTCCCAGTAGTAGTCCAGACCTGTCTCGCCGATCGCGACCACGCGGTCGAACGCAGCGAGCCGCTCCAGTTCGGCCTTCTCGTGATCACCGAACGAAGACGTGCGGGTCGGATGCACGGCCACCGCCGCGTACACCCGCGAGTCCCAAGTGGACGCCTCGGCGGCCCACTGCGCGGCGGCCAGGTCGTCCGCCACGGTGATCACGTGCGAGACCCCGGCGGCCTCGGCCCGGTCCAGGATCTCCGCCACACCGGCCGGATCGGTCGCGCCACACGCGTCGAGATGCGTGTGAGCGTCGATCACCGGTGCCGGAAGAGCTTCCGGCACCGGCGGTCGTTCACGCTTGTCAGCCACTAGTCGGTGACGATCGGAGCCCACTCGGGCCCGGTCTCGCCCAGTTCCTTCTCCAGCCGCGGGAACAGCGGCGTCGGCTTCTGCAACGGCCGGCCCACCTCCAGCGGCGTGGACTCCCACTTCGCCTGCTCACCGGCGTAGTCACCGGTCAGCACCGGGTACGAACGGTCAGGCACGTCCAGGTCGGTGACCTCGGTCATCTCCGGTTGCGCGGCCCACACGCCCGTGCCGCCCAACGCCTCGTGCACCTTCTGCGCCGAGTGCGGCAGGAACGGCGTCATCAGCGTGTTCGCGTCCTGCACGACCTGAAGAGCCGTGTGCAGCACCGAGTCGCGACGGTCCGGGTCGTCCTTGAGCTTCCACGGCTCCTGGTCCGACAGGTACTTGTTCGCCGCCGAGATCACGCGCATGGCCTCGCCGGACGCCTGCTTGAACCGCGACCGGCGCAGGTGCGCGCCGACCGTGTCGAACGCGGCCTTCGACTGCCGCAGCAGCTCGTGGTCGGCATCCGTCAACGCGGTCGCCTTCGGGATCGCGCCGACGTTCTTGTGCGCCATCGAGATCGAGCGGTTGACCAGGTTGCCCCACTCGTTCGCCAGCTCGAAGTTCGTCCGGCGGACGAACTCCTCCCAGGTGAAGTCCGTGTCCTGGTTCTCGGGGCCCGCCACGGAGATGAAGTACCGCAGCGCGTCCGGCCCGAACTCCTTCAGGAAGTCGCCGACGTAGATCACGGTGCCGCGCGACGTCGAGAACTTCGAGCCGCTCATCGTCAGGTACTCCGACGACACGACCTCGGTCGGCAGGTTCAGCGTGCCGAACCGGCCGGGCTCGCCGCCCTTGTCGCCGGCGCCGTTCTGCCCGAGCAGCAGCGACGGCCAGATCAGCGAGTGGAAGACGATGTTGTCCTTGCCCATGAAGTAGTAGCCCTGGGCGTCACCCGTCCAGAACTCCTGCCAGGCGTCGTCGTTCCCGGAACGACGGGCCCACTCCACGGACGCGCTCAAGTACCCGATCACGGCGTCGAACCACACGTAGAACCGCTTCATCGGCTGGTCGCTCCACCCGTCGAGCGGGATCGGCACACCCCAGTCGAGGTCGCGGGTGATCGCACGCGGCCGCAGGTCCTTGATCAGGTTCTGCGAGAACTTCAGCACGTTCGGGCGCCAGTCCGTGCGCGTCGACATCCACGAGCCCAGCGACTCGATGAACGACGGCAGGTCCAGGAACAGGTGCTCGGTCTCGATGAACTTCGGCGTCTCGCCGTTGATCCGCGAGCGCGGGTTCTTGAGGTCGATCGGGTCGAGCTGGTTGCCGCAGTTGTCGCACTGGTCACCGCGCGCGCCGTCGTACCCACAGATCGGGCAGGTGCCCTCGATGAAGCGGTCGGGCAGCGTCCGGCCGGTCGACGGGCTGATCGCGCCCATCTCGACCTTGGGGATGACGTAACCGTTCTTCCACAGCGCGGAGAACAGGTCCTGCACCACCTGGTAGTGGTTGCCGGTGGTCGTGCGGGTGAAGAGGTCGTAGGAGAGCCCGAGGCCCTGGAGGTCAGACGCGATCACACGGTTGTACTTGTCGGCGAGCTCACGAGCCGTGAGCCCTTCCTTCTCGGCCTGCACCTGGATCGGTGTGCCGTGCTCGTCCGTGCCGCTGACCATGAGCACCCGGTTCCCCGACATGCGCATGTAGCGGGAGAACACGTCGGAAGGGACACCGAAACCGGAGACATGACCGATGTGCCGTGGGCCATTGGCGTAAGGCCAGGCCACCGCGGTCAGTACGGAGGCACTCATGCACATAGCCTACGGAGGCGGTGCCAGCCGGTTTACCAAGGCCTCCCGTCTGGCGATCTGCTCCCCGGTACGTTGTCACCGTGCGAACGGCGTACAAATGCCGGGCTTACCCGACGTCCGACCAGGCCAGGTTGCTGAATCGCACTTTCGGGTGCGTACGCCTGGTCTGGAACAAGACTCTGGACGAGCGCTCACGCCGCTACCAGATCGACGGCGCTCGCACCTCGTACAAGCAGACCGATGCCCAGCTGACCGAGTGGAAGCGCACCGAGGATCTCGCGTTCCTATCGGAGGTGTCGTCAGTGCCGTTGCAGCAGACGCTGCGGCACCAGCACACGGCATTCCAGAACTTCTTCGCGGCACGCGCCCGCTACCCCAGGTTCAAAAGCCGCACCGGCCGCCAGAGCGGAGCAGATGTAAGACGGCGAGGTCCCGCTCGCCGCAGTCCGCGGTGAAACAGGAAGCTCGTGCCGCGAGGCACGGTTCGAAGTCAATGCATGGGAGGTCGGTTTGTCCGCGACCAGGATGCTGGTGCTCGGCGTGGTGAAGCTCGTCGGCGAGGCACACGGTTACGTGGTGCGGCGCGAGCTGAAGTCGTGGGCGGCGGACCAGTGGGCGAACGTCCAGCCGGGCTCGATCTACCACGCGCTGAAGTCGCTGGCCAAGGACGGACTGCTGGAACCGGTCGGCACCGAGTCCGGCGAAGGTCCGGCCCGCACCACCTACAAGATCACCGCAGCCGGTGAGCACGAGCTCCAGGACCTGCTCGCTCACGCGCTGGGCGACGCGACCGCCGGCAACGACGAGGTCTCCGCGGGCGTGGCCATGATCAACCTCGTCCCCCGCAGGCAGGCGGTCGTGCTGCTGAAGAACCGGCTGGCCGGGCTCGAAGGGCAGGTCCCGCCGACGCGGCACGGCATCACCTCGATGCCGGAGATGGGCAAGCCGCAGCACGTCAGCGAGCTGTTCCGGCTGTGGCTCGTCCACCTCGAAGGCCAAGTGCGCTGGACTGGCGAGCTGATCGAACGCCTGGAGGCCGGCGAGTACGCGCTCAAGGACTAGTCAAACTTGATTAGTTCCCGCTAACCTCTAGTCAAAGTTGACTAGAGGGGATTCAGTCATGATCAAGGCACGCGGCCTCGCGCGCCGGTTCACGACGAAGCTCGGCCCTGTCGAAGCAGTTCGAGGGGTCGACATCGACGTTGCCGAGGGGGAGCTCGTCGGGTTCCTGGGCCCGAACGGCGCAGGCAAGTCCACGACGCTGCGCATGCTCACGACGCTGTTGGAACCGACGGCGGGCGAGGCGATCATCGCCGGGCACGACCTGCTGACCGATCCGGCCGGGGTGCGCCGCAACATCGGGTACGTCGGGCAGAAGAACAGCGCGAGCGCCGACCAGCGCGTGGCGGACGAGCTGGAGTTCCAGGCCCGCTTCTACGGCATCACCAAGCACGACGCCCGCAGGAAGATCGCCGAGCTGCTCGAACGGTTCGAGCTCACCGGTCTGGAGAAGCGCGGCGTCATCACGCTCTCCGGCGGCCAGCAGCGCAGGCTCGACATCGCGATGGGCCTGCTGCACGGCCCGCGGCTGCTGTTCCTGGACGAGCCGTCGACCGCGCTCGACCCGCAGAGCCGCCGCAACCTGTGGGACCACGTCAAGCAGCTCAAGGCCGACGGCGTCACGGTCTTCCTGACCACGCACTACCTGGACGAGGCCGACTTCCTCAGCGACCGGCTGCTGGTGATCGACCACGGCCTGATCGTCGGCGAGGGCTCACCGGACGAGCTGAAGAGCCGCGTCTCCGGCGACCTGGTCGTGCTCGGCACACCGCAGGCCTCGCTCGTCGCCACCAAGTTCGAGAACGCGGTGGTGGACGGCGAGAAGGTCAGCTTCCGCATCCCGGACGGCGACCGCGCGCTGCCCGCGTTGCTGCGCGACCTCGACCAGATCGGCGTCGAGCTGCACTCCGTCCAGGTCCACCGGCCGACCTTGGACGACGTCTTTCTGACCATGACCGGCCGTTCACTCCGGGAGGAGAGCAATGTTGCGTGACACCTGGCTCGTCTTCGCCCGCGTGATGCTGCCGGTGGTACGCAACCCCGTCGCGGTGATCTTCGGGTTGTCCCAGCCGTTGCTGTACCTGGGCCTGTTCGGGCCGCTGCTCGGCGACACCGGCTGGCAGTGGTTCGTGCCGGGTCTGCTGGTGCAGATGGCGTTGTTCGGCACGGCCTACGCGGGCTTCTCGCTGCTGCCCGAGGTGCGGGCGGGCGTGATGGAACGGCTGCGGGTCACGCCGGTCAGCCGGGTCGCGCTGCTCGTCGGCAGGGTCGGCAAGGACGTGGTGCTGCTGGTCGTGCAGGGCCTGCTGATCATGCTCGCCGCGATGCTGTTCGGTTTCCGCGCGTCTCCCGGACAGATCCTGCTCGGGCTCGGACTCGTCGCGCTGCTCGGCGTCGCCATCGGATCCGTGTCGTACGCGATCGCGTTGAAGGTGAAGCTGGAGTACGTCTTCGCGTCCGTGCTGTCGTCGACCATCGTGCCGTTGATGCTGCTCTCAGGCGTGCTGCTGCCGATGTCCAACGGGCCGAAGTGGCTCTACTGGTTGTCTCGGGTCAACCCGTTGGCGCACGTCGTCGACGCCGAACGCTCAATCTTCAACACCGGTTCGCTCCTGTTCGGCCTGGTATCGGTGGCCGCGTTGGTGCTGGTCGGCGTCTTCTACGGCGTCCGGACGTTCAACCGCGAGTCAGCTTGACTTGATCGCGGCGTCGTAGAGGGCCTTCTTGCTGATGCCGGCCGCCTCCGCGACCTCGGCGGCGGCCGACTTCATCCGCTCCCCGTCGGCGACGCGCTGCTTGACCTCGGCGACCAGGGTCTCGATGTCCGGCTTCTCCTCGGCAGGAGCCGGACCGAGGACGACGGTGATCTCGCCGCGTGCGCCTTCCACGGCCCACTCGGCGAGCTCGGCGAGAGTTCCCCGCACGACCTCTTCGTACTTCTTGGTCAGCTCGCGGCACACGGCGGCGGAACGGTCCGGTCCGAGCACCTCGACGGCGTCCGCGAGCGTGTCCGCGAGCCGATGGGGTGCCTCGAAGAAGACGACGGTGCGTTGCTCGGTGGCCAAAGGCGCGAACCAGCGCTTGCGCTCGCCGGACTTGCGCGGCGGGAAGCCGTCGAACGCGAACCTGTCACTCGGCAGGCCGGACACGGCGAGCGCGGTCGTCACGGCGGACGGCCCCGGCAGGCAGGTGACCTTGAGGTCCTGCTCGACACACGCGGCCACCAGCCGGTAACCCGGATCGGACACGGACGGCATTCCGGCATCGGTCACCAGCAGCACGGTCTGGCCGTTCTGCAGCGCCTCGAGCAGTCCCGGCAGCCGCGCGGTCTCGACCTGGTCGTAGAAGCTGATCACCCGTCCGGACGGTTTGACCTGCAACGCGGCCGCGAGACTGTGCAACCGCCGGGTGTCCTCCGCGGCGATCACCTCGGCTGTCTCCAAGGCCTCGACCAGGCGTGGGGAAGCATCGCGGATGTCGCCGAGCGGGGTGGCGGCCAGAACCAGACGGCCTGAACCGGATACAGGACTCACATGCTTCACCCTACGATCGGCGGCGTGACAGTCCTCGTGCAGCCAGGAGAGGCGCCCGTCGTCGTCGAGGAGCCACGCACGGATCGTGCGGCAGCGCTCGACCCGCCTCCGTCCGGAGACCGCATGCGCGGGTGGCTCGTCACGATCGTCGTGACGCTGATCGGCGCCGTCGTCCGGTTCTGGAACCTCGGGTATCCGACCGACAAGGGCACGCCGATCTTCGACGAGAAGCACTACGTGCCGCAGACGGCACAGGTGCTGCGCAACGGCGGCTACGAGGACAACCCGGGCTACGAGCTGATCGTGCACCCGCCGCTCGCCAAGCAGCTGATGGCGATCGGCCAGGAGCTCTTCGGCTACGACGGCATCGGCTGGCGGTTCGCGTCGGCGTTGGCGGGTGCGATCACGATCCTGCTGATCGTCCGGATCGCCCGCCGCCTGACCCGCTCGGACCTGCTGGGCGCGCTGGCCGGCGTGCTGCTCATCGCGGACGGCGTCTCGCACGTCCAGTCGCGGATGGGCATGCTCGACATCTTCCTGGCGCTGTTCGTCGTCGCCGCGTTCGGCTGTCTGGTCGTGGACCGCGAACAGGTCCGTGAACGACTAGCGGTGGCCGTGCGCGAGGGGTTCGTCAACAACTCGGCGTTCGGGCCGTGGCTGGGCTTCCGCTGGTGGCGCTTCGGTGCGGGCATCTCGCTCGGCCTCGCGTGCGGCGTGAAGTGGTCAGGCATCTGGTACATCGGCGCGTTCGGGCTGCTGACGGTCGTCTGGACCGCCCTGGCGCGCCGGGCAGCCGGTGTCGAGGAGCCGTGGCTCGGCGCGATCGCGAAGGACCTGCTGCCGTCGCTGGGCGGTCTCGTCGCGATTCCGGTGCTGGTCTACGTCGCGACCTGGTTCCCGTGGATGGCGAGCGAGACCGGCATCGACCGGCACGTGGTCGGCGGCAAGGTCAAGGACATCTCGTACATCCCGGATGTCCTGCAAGGGCTTTGGTACAACGCCAAGACGGTCTACAAGTTCCACGTCGAGCTGGTCACCTCGGCGACCAACCGGCACCCGTGGGAGTCGAAGCCGTGGACGTGGCCGATGGGCCTGCGTCCGATGCTCTACTACTACGAGAGCAGCGTGACCGGCTGCGGCGCGGCGTCGTGCGTCGGCGCGATCATGCTGATCGGCACGCCCGCGATGTGGTGGCTCGCGTTCCCGGTGATCGGCTGGGCGCTCTTCCGCACCATCGGCAAGATGGACTGGCGCTACGCCGGCGTGCTCGTCGCGTACCTGGCCGGGTTGCTGCCGTGGTTCCTCAACCTCGACCGCCAGATGTACTTCTTCTACACGACGCCGATGGCGCCGTTCCTGGTGCTGATGATCGTGCTGGCGCTGGGCGAGATCCTGGGGCGGCGCACGGCCGGTTCCGAACGCCGCGGCACGGGTCTGCTCGTCGTGGCGCTGTACGTCGGCATCGTGGTGGCGAACTTCGTGTGGCTGTGGCCGATCTTGAACGGCGTGCCGATCACACCGGAGATGTGGCAGCAGGAGCTGTGGCTGCCCAGCTGGCGCTGATCTTGGCCCGCTTGCCGCAGGTGCGTTAGGGCACTCAGCAGCGTCCCCACCAGGAGCGATGAGCTAACATCCCCCAATCTTCAGCACGATCGAGTGACTCCAAATCGAGGTACATCTCGCCCTGAGTCGTGCTGGCCGATCTGGGGGAACCATGAGCACGACCGTCGAAGCAGGCCCGAAGCACGGCAGTGAGAGACCCGGCAGCGGTGAGTCCTCGCGTGCCGGCTTTCGCACCGACGTCCAGGCGTTACGGGCGATCGCCGTGCTCGCCGTCGTGGTCAACCACTTCTGGCCCAACGCGCTGACCGGCGGCTACGTCGGTGTCGACGTCTTCTTCGTCATCTCCGGCTTCCTCATCACCTCGCACCTCGACCGCGAGATCGTCCGCACCAGCCGGGTGCGGCTCGGCAGGTTCTACGCGCGGCGGGTTCGGCGGCTGCTGCCCGCGGCGTTCCTGGTGCTCGTCCTCAGCATCGCCGCGGCCTACTTCCTGCTGCCCTACCCGCGCTGGACGGCCAACGCCTGGGAGTCCTTCGCCGCCGCCTCGTACTGGGAGAACTGGCTGCTCGCGGGCAAGTCGGTGAACTACTCGGCGCAGAACGAGGCCGCGAGCCTGGTCCAGCACTATTGGTCGCTCTCGGTCGAGGAGCAGTTCTACCTGTTCTGGCCGCTGCTGCTGATGGGCCTGTTCAAGATCGGCAGGCGCCGCTGGGTCGTGACCGGCGTCGCGGTGCTCGGCGCGCTGTCGCTCGGCCTGAGCGTCTACTACACGATCGTCTCGCCGAGCCAGGCGTACTTCATCACGCCGGTCCGGGTGTGGGAGTTCGCGATCGGGGCGGGCGTGGCGCTGGCCTCGACGAAGCTCGTGCTGCCGCGCGTGGCCGCGGGGCTGGCCGCGTTCGCCGGCCTGGCGATGATCATCGCGACGGCGTTCGTCTACGACCACCACACGCCGTTCCCCGGCTACCTCGCCCTGATCCCGGCGGCCGGCACCGGCCTGGTGATCATCTCCGGCCTGCGTCCCGGCAGGCAGTGGCACACGGTGGTGACCGCGTCGTGGCCCGTGCAGTTCGTGGGCAACGTCAGCTACTCGCTGTACCTGTGGCACTGGCCGGTCGTGCTGCTCGCGCCGTTCGCGCTGAGCGGCCTGCTGGACAAGGGCGAGCTCACCACGCCGTGGCTGCTGGGCCTGCTCGCGCTGTCGCTGGTGCTCGCCTGGTTGTCGAAGACGCTGGTCGAGGACCGCGGCATGTCGTGGGGCCCGCTGACCCGCAGCACCGGCCTGACGTTCGCCGGCATGGTGGCGGGTGTCGCGGTCGTCGCGGTGCTGGCCACGGGTCTCCAGTGGACCTACGGACGCCATGTCGCGCAGGCGGAGCGGGACGTGGCCGCGGGCCTGAACACCCCGTGCAACGGCGCCGGTGCCATGGTCGGTTCCAACGGCTGCCCCACTCCGTACGGCCCGGCCCGCGTGACCGCGATGGGCCCCGCCAACGAGTACTGGCGACTCGCACCCGAGTGCGCGAACAAGGACTACACCGTCGGCGAGGACAAGCACGCGGTGGCGGTCTGCGACTTCTCCGGCGGTTCCGCCGCTGCCGAGAAGGTGTGGCTGGTGGGCGACTCGCACGCCCAGCAGTGGCAGCCCGCGGTCTTCGAGATCGCCCGTGAACGCAAGTGGGTGGTCAAGGCGGACTTCCTCGGCGCGTGCCCGATGGCGGACGTCCGGGTCTCCGAGTTCCGCGGCAAGGCCACCACCGAGAAGGAGGTCAAGCACTGTTCGAGCTGGAGCGGGAAGCTGACCGACACGATCGCCGAGGACAAGCCGTCGCTGGTCCTGACGTCGTTCTTCTCGCGCCGGGAGACCGCGGACGACAAGAGCGGCCGCAGCCAGGTCGAGCAGTACCGCGCGGGTCTGGAGCCGAGGTGGCGCAAGTGGACGGACGCGGGTGCCCGCGTGGTCGTGCTCGCCGACCCGCCGTTCAACGGTGAGGTCCGCAACTCCGAGTGCGTCAACCTCAACCCGACCAAGCCGGAGGACTGCGCCGTCGGGCGGGACAAGGCCCAGCCCACCGACCCGTCGGTCGAGGTCGCTCGCACGGCTCGCAACCCCGGGGTGTCCGTGATCGACCTGAGCGACTACTTCTGCGACGAGAAGCAGTGCTACTCGGTGATCGGCAACGTGGTGGTCTACTTCGACCCCGACCACCTCAACAGCGAGTTCAGCCGCAGCCTGGCACCGATGATCGCGAAGGCACTGGGTTAGCCCTCGCTGATCTCCAGGGCTTTCTCCTTGGTCAGGTCACCCTCGAGCCTCATGGTGACCTGACCTCGTTGCCAGAGCAGGGTCTTCCCGGCACCCTGCGGTTCCTCGTCGTGCCACTGGCCGTTGCGGTCGATGTAGAAGAAGACGTGCGGGTACGGGATCCAGACCTTGTCGCCGATCTGCTCGACGCCCTCGTCGTGGATCAGCTTGCCGGCGGTGGACTGGATGGTCCCGTCGAACTGGTCGAGCCTGATGTCCTTGTAGTGCAGCGTGACGAACCGTCCCTCGTGGACAGTGATCTGGTCGGGCTGGCCGAGCTGCGGTGGCAGGTAGATCTCGAACGGCAGCTGCTTGCGGGCCTCGTCGAGCGAGACCTCCTGGCTGGGCAGCGGTGGTGCGACCGATGCCGGCGGCTCGGTGCGGAACTCGACGCCGGCGAACTCCAGGAGGTGCTGTACGCCCGCGCGCACGGCCGGGGACACCGCGAAGGCGATCGCGAACGCCGTCACGGCCGCCACAAGTGCTGCGAGCCAACGGTTTCGGCGTTCTGGTGCATTGATCTTCGTGAGGACCCGGGCCGTGACGTCCGGCGGTTCCGGCACGTGGATCTGCCGGCCGAGGTCGCGGAGGGCGGCCTCGACGTCGTTATCGCTCATGGGCCACCTCCTCCAGCATCGGACGCAGCTTGGCCAGCGCGCGGGACAGCCGTGACTTCACCGTTCCCTTGGCCACGTTGAGGGTCTGCGCGGTCTCGGCCTCGCTGAGGTCGAGCAGGTAGCGGCACGTGACGACCTGGCGGTCGTGCTCGGGCAGGCTCTGCACGGCCTGCAGGAGCTTGGTGCGGGAGTCGTCGACCAGCGTCCCGGGGTCGTCGTGGTCGACGGTCTCCGTGATGGTGGCCATCTTCAGCTCCATCAGGTTGCGGCGCCGTCTGCCGCGATGGAGGTTCTTGGTCTCGTTGGCGACGATCTTCAGCAGCCACGGCTTGAAGTCGGCGTCCTGCCTGAACGTGCCGAGCTTCCGGTACGCCTTCACGAACGCCTCCTGCACCACGTCACCGGCGTCCGCACCCGCCCCGAGCAGGTACGCCGTCCGGTGCGCGAGCGCGGTGTACCGGGTGACCAGCTCGCCGTAGGCCGCCTGGTCACCTGCGATCGCCCGTGCCACCGCGTCGTCCGTGATGCCCTTCCTACACCGGGAACCCCGGCTTGGTTCCCGGTGTAACTCCCGCATGAGGATTTTCGCCTTGATCTGCGCCTTCCTGCTTCTCAGCGCACCTTCCGCCGTCGCGGGCGGCTGGGCGGTCACGTACCTGGACCCGGTGCCGTCGATCCAGCCGTCCACCACTCACACCGCCGGCTACTGGGTGCTGCAGCACGGCACCCATCCGTTCAGCGGCGATCTCGGCAAGACGGGGCTGCGGTTCGTTTCCGGTGCGGACTCTCACGAGTTCGTCGGCGTGCCGCTCGGCCAGCCCGCGCACTACGCCGTGACGTTCACCCTGCCCGCGGGCTCGTACGAGGTCTTCGGCGTGCAGGGGATGTTCCAGGACCATCCGCTGGGGACGCTGACCGTGCCGGGCACGTTCCAGATCACACCGCCGGACCCGCAGCTGGTCATGCCTGGCTCGACCGAACCGTGGCCGTGGCAGGAGATCGCGCCGCCGCTCGCCAAGCCCGCTGTCGCTCCGGCTGCGGCGGTCGTGCCTTCCGAACCTGAGCCCTCGCCCGCACCGGTGTGGCTCGTCGGGCTCGTGGTGGTGGCCGCAGCGGGACTGTTCGTGGTGCTGCGCAAGAGGTTGCGGCCGGTTGGGCGAAGGTGAAGTGGAGAGGCGATCGGCGGAAACCGCCTCTCCACTCCTCGCGAGGCATCCCTGCGATGCCGAGGCTTTCCGGGTGAACCACGACCTAGGTCGTTGAACGGTGAACCACCGTTACGGACCGGTACGACGTTCACCCGGTTCGCCTACATCGGCATGTGCTTCGTGGGCGGTGGAGACGGCTTGCTGATGATCCGCGTGACCGGACCTTCCTTGCTCATCCCCTGCTGGTCGAGGAACCCGGACAGCTGCCCGCGCACCTGGGCCAGCGTCGGACGGCGGCCCGGTTCCGGGTCCATCGCCGCGAGCAGCAGACGGGCGTGCGCGCTGTTCTGCGGCAGCTTGGTGATCGGTTCGCCCTGGGCTGCGGCCATCAGCGAGGAGATCGGGTTCTCGCGGGAGCCGCGCGGCGGGTGGCCGGTCAGGGCGTAGGACACCGTGGCGGCCAGCTGCCAGGAGTCCGACGCCGGGGACGCCGTCTCGCCGCGAGCTGTTTCCGGGGCGAGGAAGTCCGGGGTGCCGACCATCATGCCGGTGGCGGTCAGGGTGCTGTCGCCCTTGGAGCGGGCGATACCGAAGTCGATCAGGTGCGCGGTGCCCTGGCCGTCGACGATCACGTTGGACGGCTTCACGTCGCGGTGTAAAACGCCGCGGTCGTGGGCGGCGGCCAGTGCGTCGGCCATGTTCAGCCACAGCCGGGCGGCCAGCTTGTCGTCGATCAGACCGTTCTTCAGCACGGTCTCGGACAGCGAGGCGCCCTCGATGTACTCCATGACCAGGGCGAGGCCGTCCGGGTCCTGGACGATGTCGAACACCCGCACGCAGTTGGGGTGCCGGACCGCGGCCAGCGCGCGGGCCTCGCGGAGCATGCGCGCCTCGGTCTCGTTGTCCGGGGCGTGCGCGAGCTTCACCGCGACGGTGCGGTCGAGCTGCTCGTCGACGGCCAGCCACACCGTGCCGAACCCGCCGGAGCCGAGCTGGCGGACGCGGCGGAACCTGCCGTTGCCAGGGTTCCAGACCTTGCCCGACTTCTGCACCGGCGCGGGCGCGTCGGCGGAAGCGGCACCGGGACCGAACGGCAGCGGGCCCGGCGTGTCGGCGAGGACGGCAGGCTGGGAAGGCTGCGGAGGCTTGGGCTGCGGCAGCACCTCGGCGACGCGGGTTGGCGGGTACTGACCGGGAGGCGGCCCGACCGGGCGCATCGGCCGGTTCATCGGCGCCGGCTGGTACTTCGGCACCTGCGCCGGCTGGTACGGCGGCGGGTTCTGGCCGTGTTGCGAGGGCTGGTGCTGGGCCGGCTGATGTGGGGGCGGCTGGTGCTGCGCGGCCGTGATCGGCTTGGTCGGCGCCTTCTTCTGCGGCTGACCCTGCGGCAACTGGTTGTTCTGGGGCTGCGGCGTGCGCGCCACCGGCTGCGGTGGCGGCGGGTTCTGCGAGTTCCGGTCCTGAGACCGGTCGCGGCCGGGGCGGTTCAGCATGGCGGTAGTCAACCCGAAAATCCGCACGACGATTGAGCCGATTACCGCAATCGGCAGAAAGCCCAGCAGCACATGGCCCACCAACGTCACCGGGAAGGACGACGTCGTCACCAGCAGTACCACGAACATCGGCCAGAACACCCGGCGCGGCCAGTTCGGCCCGAGCCGGAACGCCGACCCGGACTGCAGCATCACGAACAGCAGGCACAACAGCGCCAGCACGACGGTGATGCAGGCGACCACCAGGAACACGGGCTGGCCCGGCCGCTGGACCACGCCGACGATCGACGGAGCCCCGTCGACCAGATAGCTGCCCTGGGAGAACTGCCCGAAGCAGGTGGCCTCGTCGAGCGAGCCCGAGCCGCTGATGGCCCGCCTGGACAGCCCCTGCACGGTGCCGCGCATGATCAGCCACGGCAGCACCAGACAGCTGGTGACGCCGAGCACGGTGAAGATGGCACCCGTCAACGGCCCGTAGGAGTTGCCGACGATCCGGCGCACCGCGATGGACAGCAGCGCCCCGACCGTGGGGAACAACCCGAGAACCGCGCCGAGCGCTGTGGTGGTCCACACCCAGTCACCGGGGCAGACACTCGCGCCCACGAAGCCGTGCAGCCACGTGAGCAAGGACTCCGCGAGCCCCACGACCCACACCACCCCTTCCGCGATCACCCCCAGCCTAGGCGTCCCGACAGCCTACGGTGCGTAATTGGTCTGCGGTTGACGCCACAGCAACCTGTTGCATGATCACTGCGTTGTACCTCCGTCTCGCCACGCAATCGGCCTGTTGGCACATACAACGCATCCGTGCGCGGTCCTGTTGAGCGAGGCTCAGCGGTGGCGCTGCCAGCTCGGGTACCGCGCGGCGATCGCGTACGTCGTCAGCACGGTTTCGACGTGCGGACGGTTCATGAAGTCCTCCGCCGGGGACGGCCGGCGTGGCGGTACCGGCGGTGGCACTGGCGGCGGTACGAGCACCGCCTCGACCCTTTCGGGCAGCTCCGACCGCACGTGCCACAGCTCTTCCGTCGCCCTGTCGACGGTGATGACGGCGAGGCGTTCCTCGTCGGCGAGCTGCCGCCGCAGCCGGTCGGCCAGGGCCGGGTCCGCGAAGTCCACCAGGCGGTCGACCTCGACCCGCGTGTACAGGTAGGTCTCCACGGCGTCGTGCGCCGAGCCGAACGCGTCCGACACGTCGAACCACCGCATCCGGGCGCGATGCCGGTACTCGTCGAACGCCGTGCTCGCGGGACCTGTCCATCCGGACGGCGTCGCCTTGGCGTAGGCGGTCCCCGCGGATGCGCATTCGTCGCGCATTCGCTGCAGCCACTCCTGGACGTTCCGCAGGGAGTGGAAGTCGGCGGAGAGGCTCACGCCGGGAAGACGTCCGCCTCTTCGTAGTGCCGTGCGGTGTCGGCGAGCCGGGCATCGGTCTCGCCGACGTCGCGCACCAGCACGTCCGTCGCGTGGTCAGCGGCGGCGCGGAACCTGGTGAGAGCGGCGAACAGCTCACCGCGAGCCGGGTCCACCTGCCCCTCGGGGTGACCGGACAGGTCCGCCACGTCCCCTGCGACCCGCACCAACGGCCGTGCCAGCGCCCGCAGCTCCGCGGGGTCGACGGCGAACCCGTTCACAGCACACTCTCCAGAGGTTCGGCGTGCCAGAAGTTTGGTGAAGAACGATACAGGGACCTCAGGCGAGCAGCACGCGGATTTCGGCGGCGGAGACGAACACCGTCTCGTCCAGCGCGGCCCCCGCGTCGATCACCACGCCGACCCCGAGCGGTGCCACGAGCGGCAGCAGCTCGGCACCCCCGACCTCGAGCCACCGGTCGTCCCACGGGAGGTTCTTGAGCTTGCGGTAGGCCGCGAGCCGGTCGACGCCGGTGAAGACGAGCACCGACTGCTCGTGTCCGTCGACCTCGGTGGCCACCAGCCCCGGCCGGCAGGGATCGGGCAGGTAGACGGTGGTGTTCAACAGCTCGGCGACGACCTCGGGCGCACCGGCCCGCGCGAGCTCTCGCAGCCGTGGCACGGGCAGCACCGGCTTGACGTACTTGGGCTGGTCGAACAGCCGGTGCTTGAGTCCCTGCGCGGAACCGGGCACGGCCGGATCGACCTCGTAACGCTGCATGCACGCCAGCGAAAGCGGGATGTCGGCTCTCGTGGCGCCGGGCAGCACCACGAGGATCACCTTGCGCTCGAACACGTCCGGGTGGTCCATGAGCAGTCCGCGCAGGTACCTGCACTCGTACTCGGCACCGCGGCTCTGCGGGTTGCGACCGGGGAACGCCAGCTTCCAGCCGGCCGACACCGCCACCACGATCCGGTCCGCGTCCTCCATGCGCTGCAGGCACAACGTCGACCAGTCGACGGGTTCGTGCTCGTGGTAGAGGTCGACGTCCCCGTCCGCGCCGAGGTCGTGCAGGAGCAGGGTGAACCGGTGCACGGTGTCCCGCCACGCCTGCGTGCGGGCAGCGTCCCAACCGGGACTGGTGTGTGCCCAGACCACGAAGACATCGGGACGCATCGGCAGATCATGCCGCAGGGTCAGCCGTCGTAGACCTGGTGGTCCGCCTGCACCCGCGAGCCGCCCTCCCCAGCCGACCCGCTCGACGATCTGACCGCCGGGTCCGCCGCCACCGGCAGATCACCGAGGCCAGCGAGGTACTCGACGGTCCACAGGTGGTGCGCGGACGGGTTCGGCTCGTGGAAGGTGTCGCCGAAGCCGTACGTGGCGACGCGGGTGGCCTGGGTGCCGTCCATCTCCACGGTGACCTGTGAGCCGAGCAGGCCCTTCGCACCGGGCGCGCAGACCAGTTCCAGGCGGGCGCGGATCCACTGGGGGACGGGGGCCGGGTCGGTTTCGAGCTCGGAGGAGATCGCGGTGCACGAGGTGCCGTGGGCGCGGGCCACGAAGGCGGCGCGGAACACGACGAGCTCACCGGCCGTGCAGCCGGTGAGAACGCGCGCTTCTACTGCTGTCTCGGTCGAGGTCACTACGGGACGGGCGGCCGCGCACCTCGCGGTCGGGGCGGCGGTCGAGGCCGCTGCTCCGCCGGAGGTGACGGCCACGAGTAATAACGCGGCGGCCACTGATCTCACGCAGAGGAAGTTATTGGTGGCCGCCGCTTTCCTCACCGAACTTCACCCCACAGATGGGTGAGCGCGGAACACGTCGTACGCCAGGTCAGCGCGCTGGATGTCGGTGTTGGCGGCGATGACGTCGCCGAGCGGCCGGCGGTAGTCGATGCCGTAGCGGGCCTTGATCACGCGCAGGGCCGGGTCGTTGGCGTAGAAGAACCTGTCGCCGTCGTGCAGGGCCTCGAACTGCCGCTTCCAGATCGCGTGTTGGAGCTCGCCGAACTCGCTTCCGGGCAGGCGCGGCTCGGCCATCATGCCGACGACCGCGTCGAGCCCGGAAACGTCACCGTAGATGGCCTTGAGACGCGCCGCTGTGGTGGTGCGGCGGACTCCCGGACGCACGTAGTCGAGGCTGTCCGGGTCGTTGATCTCGTCGCCCGGCGTGAGCTCGGGGTCGGCAGGGAAGGTCTCGGTGGTTTCGCCGGAGATCGCGCGGAACGAGGGCTTCGGTGCGAGTCCGTACGTACGGCGCAGGTCGTTGTAGGCGGCGATGCCGTGGTCGCGGCCGCGTTCGACGTCGAGCGCGGCCACGTCGATCACCGCGGTCAGGCAGCGCGGCACGCAGCCGGGGATGAGGAAGACGATGCTGCGCAACGTGTCCTCGTCCACGACCTCGTCGTTGCGGTTCTCGGGCTGGAGGCCGAAGCTCTGCAGCAGCGGGCCGATCTGCACCTGGTCGACCAGGTCCGGGTTGAACGGCAGCAGGCGCGGCGGAATCCCGATCTCGACCTGGGAGCCGGTGATCGTGATGCTCATTCCCCTGGCGCGCAACGTGTCCAGCTGCTGCTGGGTGTAGCGGGAGAGCTGGGTGACCACCTTGAAGTCACCGCGCACCATGCTGTGCGAGCGGTAGCCGACGGTCGCGAACTCGTTGGCGAGACTGGTCCGCACGTCCGGCCGGTAACCGCGGTACGGCGCCAGTCGCACGCCCATCGCGGGCAGGAACTCGTGGTAGGTGATCCACTGCTGCTCTGCGCTCACGACCTTGCGCGCGATCTGGAACTTCTCCTTGTCGGACAGGTGCGAGGGCAGCCTGTCGACGATCCTGTTGTGCTCACGGGCGAACAGCGTCTGCACCGCGGTGATCGTGGCGTTCTCGTTGGCCCGCATGTCACCCGCGACGACGCCGGTGCCGGTGTTGATCGCCCCGAACGGCCCGGTCATGACCGGCGCGTCCGTCCCGTCGCCGCCGCGCGCCTGCCGCCTGGGCTACATGTTGTTGGGCAGCAACAACTTCGCGCCGTCCCGCAGCCAGTTCAGCCGTTCCTGCGTGCCGCCGTAGATCGCTCATCCGTCGAGGTAGGAGCTGACGATGTTCTTCTGCTCGTGCGGCGACACCCCGTCCACGACACCGCTGCGCCGCATGGGAATCGAGCCGAGGTCGTTGCGCACGTGCTCCATCGGCGCGTCGTTGTCCCACGGGATCGAGGCGTCCGTTGCGGTGTCCTCGCGCAAGCCGAACGTGTGGTCCATGAACTGCGCCCACACCTGCGCCCACTGGCTGACACCGCGGTCGGACAGGAAGTTCTGCCTGCCGTCCGCGAAGATCCTGTTGCTGACGCACCGCGCGTTCGGCCCGGCAACCGGTTGCCCGACGCCGTCCGCATATCTCGCGGGAGCGAGACGGGAGTACGCCTCGCCCACGGTCCCCCAGTCGGGATGGGCGCGGTTGTTGCCGCGCCCGTCGAGACCCTGGATTTCGAACCAACCCGCATCTGCTTGCGCCGCCCCACTTCCGAGCAGCGCTCCGATCGCCACCAATGCCACTGACCTACGCAAAAACCGCATGGCATTCGATGATGGCGAGAACCGGTCCACCTTTCGTGCGCTGAACGGGTTGTCATCGGGAGACCTGTCGGGACCGTGAAAGAAGATTCGACAGCAAGACGACAGACCCGAGCACGACGCGGAAGACCGCGATCATCGCCGCACCAGCGCCACGACCGCCGACACCGCCGCGACGACCACCGCGACCATCTGCACCCACAGCCCGATCGAGCCGCCCACACCACCGGGCAGGCCGGTGTCGGCGAGACGCCCGGCTTCCCCGCTCGCGAACAAACCGCCGATGAGGAACAGGCCCGCGACGGCCGCCAGCACGGCCGCCCACCTCCACCGTCCGAAGTAGACGAACGCCGCCGGTATCAGCTGGATGAAGAAAACAGGCGGTACCGGCGGGAAGTCCACTCCTGACACGATCTGCACCACGACACCGGCCGTCGCCACCAGCAACGCCGACGCCGTCACGTTCGCCGCAATCTTGTTCATGCGACGAAGCGTGCTCCGGTCACACCGGCAGGTCGTCAGCCTCGACCGGTATCCCGGCTACGCAGCTGGACGTAGCTCAGTGGTCGTGCTGGTCGTGGTGGTCGTGGTCGTGCTCGGGCGCGAACGGCTGGTAGATGTAGAACATCGTGACAGGCTCGTCACCGGCAACGGTCTCGTGGTCGACACCGGGCGGCACGAACGCGTACGAACCCGCACTCGCCTCGACACCACCGATGCTGACCGTGCCGTCGATGACCCACGTGTGCTGCGTCGCCGACGGGTGGTTGTGGCCGACGTCGCGCGCACCCGGTGCCATCTGGATGAGCCCGACGATCGTGTCGCCGTTGGGAGACTTCCACAGCAACTTGTTCAGCAGCCGTTCGTCGCCGTGCAGCGGGAACGACTTCAACTGGGCAAGCGCTTCGGCGGACAGGACGGTGACCTTGTCCTGCGGCGCGTCGCTCATGGGCACAGCCTTTCGGGAGCCGAACGGGCTTACGGCCGGTATATAGGCGAAGGGGCCGCCCACATTACGTGGACGGCCCCCGGTCGCTCAGGTCAACTGCACTTCGCCGCGCCGTTGAACAGCATGAACACGTCGAGCTTGCCGTCGGTGAAGTGGAAGCTCAGCACGACACCCTGCTGGTCCGGCACCGGCACGTCGTAGCCCTTGTCGTCCGCGTCCTTGCCGTTCGGGTAGGCCGCCTTGACCTGGTCGATGGTGGCACCCTTGCCGACGTTGTTGGCAGCCGTGACGCCCGGCGGCGGCACGATCATCCGGATCTTGTCGCCGGCGAACAACACGCCACCGTTGGCCTCACGCGCCTCGGCCCGCTTGGCGATCCGCTGCGTGGACTCCGCGATCAGCTCGGTCGCCTTGGCACTCAGTTCCGCCGACGCCGCGAGCTTCTCCGCGTGGGCCGCGTAGTCCGCGGCGCCCGCGTTCGCCCCCGGTGCGGGACCGACGGCGGCTTCCGCGTCGTCCGCGGCCTTCTGCGCCGCCGAGAGCTTCTGTTCAACGTCGGCGTCCGCGGCCAGCTCGGCCGCGTCCGGCGCCGGCGCGCCCTGGTACCGGAAGTCCTCGCAGTTGCCTGACTTGCCCGCACCCGTGGCCGCGAGGTCACCGGTGGCGAGCGCGTCCTGCCGGGACATGCCCGGCTTGAGCTTGCCGAAACCCGTGACGTCGAAGTGCTTCTCCTGCGCGGCCGGTTGCTGTTGTGCGCCAGTCGAGCAGCTGACGGCGGCAAGTGCCACCGCCGCCACGACGACTACCGCTTTGAATCCCCCAAGGTTGTTCACGCGCACAAGGTATCCGTGACGACGTCTCCGCCGAAGCCGTTTTCACAGGACCTCCACACGGAGAGAACCGGTGAGCGACTACTTCTTCGTTGCGCCGAAGTCGTTCGTCTCGTGCGTCACGTTGACCGCCGCCGAGTCGCCGAGCATCAGGCTCTTGGAGATCTGGATCGTCACGATGAACTTGCCGACGTAGGCGGAGTGCTCCTTGCCGTCGAGGTTCTTCTCCACGTACGCCTTGATGTCCTTCAGGTCGTCGCTCACCTCGAACGCGGGCTTGACCATGGACTTGAGCGCAGCGATGTTCTGGTCGGTCGTCTTGCCCTGCCACGCCTTGATGGTGATGGCGCTCAACCCGTTGCCCGCGTCGGCCAGCGACGCGCTGCGCTGGATGTCCTCGAACCCGCCGCCGAACATGTTGCACTCGAGGCTGGTCTGCTGCGTCGAGCCGATCGGCGCCTTGAACTCGCACTTGAAGCCGCCGGCCTGCATCTTCGGCAGCGCCTGCTCCTTGGTGGTGTTGAAGCTGATCGGGTTCAGCACGTCCGCAGCCTGTTCGCCGCCCTTGACGACGAGGTGCACGGTGTCCTGCTGCTCCTTCATGGTGCCCCAGGTGAGCGTCTGACCGCCCGCCTGCACCACGGCCACGTCCTGCTCGGGCAGCAACGCCTTGAGCGCCGCGCTGCGCATCGAGCCTTCCTTGTCGGCGCCGTCGATCGCGGCGCGCACAACGGTGCCCTTGCCGTCGGCGAGGAACTTCATCCGGATGCTGGAGCCCGCCTTCTCCGCGCTGGGCGGCGGCACGGACTTCACGCACATGCGCAGGTCCACGTAGTCCATGTCG
The DNA here is from genome assembly GCF_000955955.1 of Lentzea aerocolonigenes. GTDB lineage: Bacteria > Actinomycetota > Actinomycetes > Mycobacteriales > Pseudonocardiaceae > Lentzea > Lentzea aerocolonigenes_A. The sequence continues at coordinate 19,448 of NZ_JYJG01000084.1, read as the reverse complement.
GCGCGGGAACAGTCGAAGCCCGCCTTGGACAGTGTCTCCTGGACCTTGTCCGACTGACCCGCGCTCTCCTTCCAGTCGCCGACGAGGAGGTTCTTCGGCATGTCCGAGGCCGACGACGAGGTTTCGGTCGGCTGGTTCTCGGCGGCAGGCTTGTTCTCCTGACCGGAACCGCCGCAACCGGCGGCGAGCAGGGCGATGGTGATCACGGCGAGCGAGATGCGCATGGAACGGCTTTCTGCAGCGGGCGAACAGGAGGCGCGACCGTGCCGTGTGGACTCGGCGCATCGATAAGAGGGAAATGGACTGGGTCTGGTTCCCTCAGACAACCGTTTTCTTCTCGCGTTCGCCGAGTGTGCGCAGGCGCGTCACCGTTTCGTGTGGTTCGCATCCGACCTCCGGGTCAGGACTGCCATCCCTCGAACTCGTTCTGGTGATTGACGATCGGAGCACAAGGCCGCTGCCGTCCGCCGCGAGCCGCATGCCACGTCAGCGCGGGGCCTCCGGCTTCGAGGGCATCAGCGATGTCGGCGAGCATCGCACCCACACCGGGCCACAACGGCTCATCCAGTCCCCACTCCTCGTGATCCCAGAAGTGGACGGCGCCGCGGTGCTCTCCTGGCCGGAGGTCGACGACCAGGCTGTCCCCACCGCTGTTCATGGCGATCGGGAACAGATCCGGTGTGAACCGGTCGGGCCACATCGGATCGTCGGGGTCCTCCTCTTCGGCCACCTGCAAGAGGATCGCCCAGGTGGCCAGCGCCTCGTCCGGCTCTTCCAGGGCGAACCCGCATTCAGGCGGCAACCACCAGCCCGCGTCGATCCCGTCCTGCCGCCAAAGCGCCACGAGGTCCGCCGGAAACGCCACACCAACGTCACGCTCGACCCGGTCGACGGACGTCTGGTCAGCGGCAGGCCTGGGCCGATGCTCTTCTCGGGTGTGTGCCCGCAACCACGCCCCGATGCGATTGCACGACTGCCGGATTTCCTGGCTCACGCCGACAGTGTTTCAGGCCGACGGACAGCGAGGCCCTTGCAGTCGTGCAATGTGTTTGTGGAGCTGAGGGGAATCGAACCCCTGACCTTCTCGATGCGAACGAGACGCGCTACCAACTGTGCTACAGCCCCTTGCGGTGTTACGAGAGAACTATAGCAGTCCTAGAGGGGGTGTTTTCACCACCCCCTCTAGGCCCCCACAGCACCTCGGTACCGCAGCGACTCCAGTCCCTCTAACTCGACGAACACCGGGTCCTCGTCGTCGGAGTCGACCGGGATCGTGCCCGGACGCACCTGGTACTCGAAGCGCGGCAACGGCGGCAGCGCCGGCCTCTCGTCGACGATCTCGACCTGCGTGGTCTCGATCTCCTCGACGGCCGGAGCCGGCGCGGGCGCGGGAATCTCGTCGGCCTGCTGCACCTGCGGGCCCGTCGCACGGCGGCGGCGCACCTGCTGCAGGCGGGCGAGCCGGCGTGCGCGGATCTCCTCCTCGATCCGCACCTGCCGGCGCAGGTAGGTCAGGTAGCCCACGAGCAGGAGGTCGACTCCCGCGTGGCCGTACCAGAGCATCGGGTAGAACACGCCTGCCACGACGCCGGAAGCGATGGCGGCGAACAGCAGGAACGCGACGACCCGGCGCCGGAACGCGTACTTGGCCTGCGCCACCAGGGCGGCGGTCTCGGGGTCGTAGCCACCGCGGCCGCGCCGGAACGGGCGCTCGACGTACTCCTCCTCGTCGAAGTAGTCGTCGTCGATGTCGTGGATGTCGTCGTACTCGGCGTCTGGCATGGCGTCGTACTCCTCCCCCACGCTGCGCGCACTCTCCTGGCGCTTGCGGGCCATCATGGGGACGAGGACCACGAGCCACGCCACGACCAGCGCAACGATGATCAGCGAACTCGGCATTCCCCGTTCACCTCCCCCGGCCCACGCGTGGTGCTTTCACCACGCTAGTCACAACAGTCACACCTGTGTCGGAGGCTCGCCGAACTCGGTGCGTACCAAAGTGTGGTGTATCACCCACTTTTGGGTGAAGCGATTAGGACGAACGGACGCGAACGTCAGGGAAGACGGGCCTCTCCGCGTGCGACCAAACGGCGCACTAGGCCATCCGGGACTTCTTCGGAGGTGAGCGCGAAGCAGAGGTGGTCACGCCACTGGCCGGCAACATCCAGATAACGCTTGAAGAGGCCTTCCTCGCGGTAGCCGGATTTGGCCAGCACGCGAAGTGAGGCGGCGTTCTCTGGACGGACAGTCGCTTCGAGCCGGTGCAGACCAGCGTCGCGGAAGGCGTGATCCGTGAGCAACGCCACGGCCGCCGTTGCGACGCCGCCGCCCGCCCGATCAGCGGCTACCCAGTAGCCGATCCAGGCCGAGAGCAACGAGCCGCGCACGATGTTGCCGACGGTGATCTGGCCGGCGACCTCGCCGTTGACCAGGATCATGAACGGCAGCGTGGTGCCGCGCCGGGCCATCGCACGCAGCGACGACCACTGGGCGGGCCAGGAGAGCGTCGCGTTGCGCTCCTCCCAGCCCTCAGCGGCTGTGGGCTCCCATTGTTCGAGGTAGTCGCGGTCACGGATGCGCTGGCGCGACCACTTCGAGCCGTCGAAGAGCCGGGGACCACGCAGTTCGACGGTTCCCGCACGCACCTCGATGGGCCCCAGCCGGGCGGGCCAGCCGGGGTGCCTGCCGAGATCCGCGAAAACGCTCATCCACGCTGCGCTAGGAAGCTGACCAGCACCTCTTCGCCGACCGAGACCTCCGTGACGTCCTCGTCGACCATGATGAGGCAGTTGGCCTCGGCCAGTGAGGCGAGCAGGTGGGCACCGGACGTGCCGAGCGGCTGCACCAGGTACTCGCCGTTGTCCGCGTCGCGCAGCAGCTGCCCGCGCAGGAAGCCGCGCCGGCCCTTCGTCGACTGCAGCGGCGACAGCAGCCGGGCGCTGACGGCCCGGCGGTACGGGTTCTTCTTGCCCAGCGCAGCCCTGATCAGCGGCCTGACCAGCACCTCGAACACGACCAGAGCGCTCATCGGGTTCGCCGGCAGCAGGAACGTCGGCACGGCGTCCGGGCCGAGTCGCCCGAAGCCCTGCGCGGAGCCGGGGTGCATGGCGATGCGGGTGACGTCCATGTCACCGAGGTCGGCCAGCGCCGCCTTGACCTCGTCACCGATCGCGCCGCCCACCCCACCGGCGATGACGACGATCTCGGAGAGCAGCAGCCGGCCTTCGACGACCTCGCGCAGCCGGCGCGGGTCGGCGGACATGATGCCGACCCGGCTGACCTCGGCTCCCGCGTCGCGGGCGGCGGCGGACAGCGCGTACGAGTTCACGTCGTAGACCTGCCCCTGGCCGGGCGTGCGGTCGACGTCGACGAGCTCCTCGCCGAGCGAGATCACGGAGACTCGCGGACGCGGGTGGACGAGCACTTTGTTGCGGCCGACAGCGGCCAGCAGACCCACCTGAGCTGCACCGATGGACGCGCCACGACGCACTGCGACGTCACCCGTCTGCACGTCCTCACCGGTGCGGCGGACGAACCCGGCGGACGGCACGCTGCGGTTGACCGTCACCTTGGCGTGGTGGCCGTCGGTGTAGCCGACCGGCACGACCGCGTCGGCCAGCGTGGGCAGCGGCGCACCGGTCGCGACCCGCACGGCCTGGCCGGGCTGCAGGCGGCGGGGCTGCCGGGAGCCGGCCGGGATCTCGCCCACGACCGGTAGCTGCACGGGGCTCGCGTTCGCGCCGGACACGTCGACGCTGCGCACGGCGTAGCCGTCCACGGCGGCCTGGTCGAAGCCGGGCAACGCGCGTTCCGCCACGACCTCCTCGGCGCAGAGCAGGCCCTGCGACTCCGAGATCGCCACCCGCACGGGTGCGGGCCGCACCGCGGCCGCGATCACCCGAGCGAGCTGCTCGTCCACTGACCTCATGTGATTGGTCCTAGCGCTCAGGAGTTGTCGAGGCGTTCCCGCAACCACTCGCGCAGATCGGGTCCGTACTCCGGGGTCTTGAGTGCGAAGTCAACCGCAGCCCGCAGGAATCCGGCGGGATTGCCGAGGTCGTGTCGCCCGCCGCGGTGGACCACGACGTGCACGGGGTGACCCTCCGCGATCAGCAGCGCGATGGCGTCCGTGAGCTGCAGCTCACCGCCCGCACCAGGGGTGATGCGCTTGAGCGCGTCGAAGATGGCCCGGTCGAGCAGGTAGCGCCCGGCGGCGGCGAACGTCGACGGCGCGTCCTCCGGCTTCGGCTTCTCGACCATGCCGACGACCTGCTTGACGTCGTCGTTGCCGGTGTCGCGGACGTCGAACACGCCGTACGCGGAGATCTGCTCGCGCGGGATGTCGAACGCCAGCAGGACACTGCCGCCCTTCTCCTCACGGACCTTCGCCATCTTCTTGAGGGCGTCGGTGGGCAGGATGATGTCGTCCGGCAGCAGCACCGCGACGGCCTCGTCGTCGCCGGTCAGGTTGCCTTCGGCGCACCCGACGGCGTGCCCGAGGCCCAGCGCCTGCTCCTGGACGGCGGTCTCGGCCTTGATCAGCTTCGGGGCGCGCTGGATCTTCTCGACCAGGTCGGTCTTGCCCTTGGCGGCCAGCGACTGCTCGAGCTCGGGGCTCTCGTCGAAGTAGTTCGCGACCGACCCCTTGGTCGGCGAGGTCACGATGACCAGCTTCGTCGCGCCTGCCTCTGCGGCTTCCCTGGCCACGTACTCGATGGCCGGGGTGTCGACCAGCGGCAGCAACTCCTTCGGCACGGCCTTGGTCGTGGGGAGGAAACGGGTGCCCAAGCCGGCCGCGGGCACGATAGCGGTGTGGAAGGCGCTGCTCATGGGCAGCGATGCTAACGACATACCGGGAGTTACCCACCATGACGTCCGATCTTCGTGATCGTAAGGCCACGCTGCGTTCACGGTTGCAGGCCGCGCGCCGTGCGGTTTCCGCCGAGGACCGCGCTGTGGAGGCGGCGGCGCTGGCGGCGCACGTGGCCGCCCTGGACGTTCGTCCTGATCAGACTGTGTGCGCGTTCCTGCCGGTCGGGTCGGAGCCCGGTGACGCGTCGTGGCTGGACGGACTGCGCTGCCGCGTGCTGCTACCGATCGTGACGGGGGACGCGCCGCTCGACTGGGCCGTCCACACCGGAGCACTCGCTCAGGCCGGTCTGGGACTGCTCGAACCCACCGGACCGCGGCTCGGCGCCTCGGCGATCTCTGGAGCCTCGCTGGTGCTGGTGCCCGCGCTGGCGGTGTCGGTGTCCGGGGTGCGGCTCGGGAAGGGCAAGGGCCACTACGACCGGACGTTGCCGCTGGTCAAAGCCCCGTTGGTGGCTGTCGTGCGGGATGCGGAAGTGCTCGCCGACGTGCCCGCGGAGCCGCATGACGTGCTGATGAACGGCGTTTTGACCCCCTCGGTGGGCCTGCGGTGGCTGTGACTTTGACCTGGGGTGTTTGCACTCCGGGAAGGACTTGAGCGAAAATCGTGTTGGCACTCACAACGGTCGAGTGCCAGAGCTAGGAGCAAACCCAGTGCCTACGTACCAGTACGCCTGCACCGCGTGTGAGCACCGGTTCGAGGCTGTGCAGTCGTTCAGCGACGCCTCGCTCACCGAGTGCCCCGAGTGCTCGGGCAAGCTGCGCAAGCTCTTCGGCGCCGTCGGTGTCGTCTTCAAGGGCAGCGGTTTCTACCGCACGGACAGCCGGTCCTCGACCAAGAGCACGTCGTCGACCACTTCGTCCACGCCCGCGGCGTCGTCGGACTCGAAGTCGTCGGAGAAGAAGACGTCTTCGTCGGACTCGAAGTCTTCGACGAGCGCTCCGGCAGCAGCTGCGTCCTGAAGATCGCGAGTTGTCCACAACTTGCGGCTGAGCCCCCTTTGACATGCCCTCGACGGCCCTACCGTCGAGGGCATGACTCTTTCCAGCACCGCGTTCGACCGGGTCCGCGTTCTGCTCCGCCGTCGTCCTTCTGTTGCGTGGCGCCGGTTTCTGGCTCTGGGCCTGGTGCTACTGGCCGCTCTGGGAGCCTTCTGGCCTGACGTGGGGTACCCGGCCGTCGTCACCTCACGTGATCTGCCTGCCGGTGCCGCGCTGTCGGCGACCGATGTCCGGCTGGTGTCTTTCCCGGCCCCTGTCACGGGTTCGTTCTCCCGCGCGGACCTGGTCGTGGGCAGAACGTTGAGCGGTGCGGCACGTTCCGGCGTCCCGCTGACCGACTTCGATCTTTCCTCAGCTACCGACGACCTGGCTTCCGTTGCCGTGCGGGTCGCTGACCAGGGCCTGGCCGGTGTGGTGCGGATGGGCGACCGGGTCGACGTGGTGTCGCCGTCGGCCGAAGTGCTGGCGGAGAACGCATCCGTGCGTGAGACACGAGGACAAGTCGTTGTGCTCATGTTGCCGAGACTTAATGCGAATCGCGTGGCCGCGATGTCACTGGATCATGCGTTAGCCGTTACCCTCCGCTGATGCTGAAGGGTTTCAAGGACTTTTTGATGCGCGGAAACGTCATCGACCTGGCTGTGGCCGTGGTCATCGGCGCCGCGTTCGGAGCGATCGTCACCGCGTTCACGGCGAACATCATCAACCCGCTGGTCGCCTTGCTCGGCGGCAACAACGTGGAGGGCCTGGCGGTCAAGCTCGGTGACTCCGACAAGACCGTGATGGACTTCGGTGCGCTGATCACCGCGGGCATCAACTTCGTGATCGTCGCCGCGGTCGTCTACTTCATCTTCGTGCTCCCGATGAACAAGATCAAGGAGCGCCGCGAGCGGGGTGTGGAGCCCGGCCCGTCCGAGCCCACCGATGTCGAGCTGCTCAAGGAGATCCGCGACCTGCTGGCCGCGCAGAACGGGCAGCAGCCGACGTCAGGAACCGACGTGCGCAACCCGAAGGTCTAGGGACGAGGCGCGCGGTCTCACCAGTGAGCGCCGCGCGCCTTCTCCTGGCTCGGCGGGTGCAGCCGCCACTTCTCCTCCGTCGTGCCCAGGCAGATCTCGCCGGCCCGAGCGGCGGCCAGCGCGTGATGGCCGACGCGGCTGGCACGCATCAGCTGTTCCTGACCCGTACCTTCGATCCACCGCACGAGGTTGTTGCTCGTGTGCTCCACCACCGCACGCCAGACGGCGCTGATGAACGCGATCATGCGCGGGTCCATGTCGTCCCACACGACGGCGCTGATCATGCCGCTGGCGAGGACGCCGTCCGTGCAGAGGCTCCGACGCCACTCCACCACGCGTCCGGCCTGGGGAGCGCGCCTGGCGTAGCCGGTGAACCGCGGTGTGGGCAGCCGGGGATGGATCTCCGGGTCCCAGAGAAACGCGTTGCGTTCCACATCGAGCACGGAGTCCCGCACCGGCGGCCTGGACGTGGTCTGAGCGGGCCACGGGGCGCGTCCGTCGATGATCCGCGTAGACGGCCAGGCAGCGACGATCGCCGCCTGCAGGGCGGCCTCGTCCTGCGGCAGCAGCAGCACGGTCGCCATCCGGTCCGAGCGCTTCGGCTTGAAGTCCGGGTTCCACGGCCTGCGCATCACGACCCCCTATCCGCCGTGGTGCGGCGGCCGGTTCTCGCGGTACCAAGCTTCGCGGTCGCCTTCGGGGGCGCCACCGCGTTCGTCCGACGTCGTCTCCGGCAGCACGTCGCCGAACACCTCAGCCAGCCGGCGACGGCGCTTCACAGCAGCGTCGTCGTCGGCCGGCTCTGGCGAATCACTCTTCGTCAAGACCACTCAACTGCTCGATGACGTAGGGCACCAACGCCGACAGCGTCGCCATGCCGTCGCGAACGGCGGACCTGGAGCCCGCGAGGTTCACGACCAGCGTGCTGCCGGAGACGCCCACGAGCCCGCGCGAGATGCCCGCGTCGACCGCGCCCGCGGCGAGACCGGAGGCGCGGAGGGCCTCGGCGATGCCGTGGATCGGACGGTCGAGCACACCCTGCGTGGCGTCGGGGGTGACGTCGCGCGGGGACACACCTGTGCCGCCCACGGTGACCACGAGGTCGACGCCACCGATGACGGCCGTGTTGAGCGCGGCCCGGATGTCGACCACCTCACCCTCGACCGCGACGGTGCCGTCGACGATGAAGCCCGCTTCTTCGAGCAGTTCGGTGACGAGGGGACCGGAGTTGTCGTCCTGCTCGCCGTGCGCCACCCGGTCGTCCACGATCACGACCAAAGCGCGGCCAAGGCGCTGCGCGCTGCGTTCCATACCGATCACCGTAGCGGGAGTCGGACTTCGAAGCGGCAGCCAGGACCTTGGTTCTGCACGGCGATCGTCCCGTCGTGCGCGTCGACCAGGCCGCGCGCGATCGCGAGGCCCAGTCCGGCACCGGACGGATTGCGTGCCGGAGAACCGCGGAACCCCACGTCGAACACGTGAGGCAGCACGTCAGCGGGTATGCCGCCGCACGCGTCGTCCACCCGCACCACCGCTTCGCCACCGTCCACATCGACCTGGACGGCGACCGTGCCGCCCTCCGGTGTGTGGCGAATGGCGTTCGACACGAGGTTGCGCACGACACGCATCAGTTCCGGATCTGACCCGCGCACGACCGGCCACTCGCGAGCGTCCGCGCGCAGCTCCACACCTCGAAGCTGAGCCACGGGCCGCGACGCCGCCACGACATCGCTGACCACATCGGCCAGCGCCACGTCGTGCAGCGCCAGCTTCAACGCGCCCGCCGTGATCCGCGACAGCTCGAACAGGTCGTCCACCAGCTTCGACAGGTGGTCGGCCTCCTGCGCGATCTGCTTCGCGTAGACGGCCACCTCGCCCGGCTCGGAGACGACGCCGTCCTCCAGCGCCTCGGTCATCGCCCGGATCCCGGCCAGCGGCGTGCGCAGGTCGTGACTGATCCACGCCACCAGCTGCCGCCGCGCCGCCTCGGCCTCGCGCTCCCACATGGTCCGCCGCGCGATCGCCCGGCCCAGCATGATCGAGAACGGCACGGTGACCACCGCGACCACCGCGCACGCCATGAGCGCGGCGTTGAGCATCGGGGTGAACATGAACCCGCTCACGACGAGCACGCCGCCGATGGTCGCGACCACCGGCACGATCACCATGACGGTCATCGCGGTGGTCAGCGACACCCGGCTCAGCCGGTCGAAGATCTTCACAACGAACTTCTGTCGTACCGGTAGCCCACACCCCACACGGTGCTGAGCCGCCGCGGCTTGGCGGGATCCTTCTCGATCTTCTCCCGCAACCGTCGCACGTGGACGGTCACGGTCGACTGGTCGCCGAACTGCCAGCCCCACACCCGTTCCAGCAGCTCGGCCCGCCCGAACGCCTTGCCCGCGTTGCCGATGAAGAACGCCAGCAGGTCGAACTCCCGGGTCGTCAGCTGCAACGGCATGCCGTCCAACGTCGCGGTGTGCGCGGCCACGTCGAGCTCGAGGTCCCCATCTCGCACCACCCGCGGCTCGTAGGCCCGGCTGGCGCGCCGCAGCACCGACGACACCCGCAACGCCAGCTCGCGCGGGCTGAACGGCTTGGTGACGTAGTCGTCCGCCCCGATCTGCAACCCGGCGATGCGATCCTCTTCCTCGCCCAGCGCCGTCAGCATCACCACCGGCGTGCTGCCGCGCTGCCGGATCCGCCGGCACACCTCGATCCCGTCGATCCCGGGCAGCATCAGGTCCAGCACGACGATGTCCGGCTCGTGCGCGGCCATCAGCTGCAGCGCCGTCTCCCCGTCGCCGGCGAGCTCGACCTCGTACCCGGCGTGTTCGAGGTAGCGGCGCACCACGTCCCGCACCGTCGTGTCGTCGTCGACGACCAGCACCCGTTCCACCACGTCACCAAGCTAGGCCACCCGAGCCCGCCCGGCTCAGATCCGTAAGAAAACGAAAAGAGACCGGCCTGCGCGCGGGGCAGGTGCGCACAGGGCCGGTCCTTCGGGTCGTGACGCGTGGTTCTGGCGGGCGGCGGATGCCAGAACCACGCGCTCCCCCGACCTATCCCACCTCGACGCCGTCGAGGGTGGCTTCCACAGTCCTGTTGTCGGACAACGTGATCGTGACCTTGTCGCCGGGCGCCTTGGACCGAACAGCGGCCACCAGCGTGTCCGACTCGTCGATCCGCCGGTCCCCGAACTTGGTGATCACGTCGCCGGCCTTCAGCCCGGCCTTCTCGGCAGCACCGCCAGGCGTGATCTCGGAGATCTTGGCGCCCTGCTCGGTCGACTCGACCTTCACGCCGAGCACGGTCTGCTTGGGCTTGCCGGACTTCACGATCTCGTCGACCGTGCGGCGGGCCTGGTCCATCGGGATCGCGAAGCCGATGCCGACGGAACCGGCCTGGCCGCCCGACTGGTTCGGGCTGTAGATCGCGGAGTTGATGCCCACGACCTGGCCCTGCATGTTCACCAGCGGGCCGCCCGAATTGCCGGGGTTGATCGCCGCGTCGGTCTGGATCGCGTTCAGCACGGTCGCCTGCGAGTTGCGGGCGTCACCACCGGCCGAGACCGGGCGGTTCAGCGAGGAGACGATGCCGGACGTGACGGTGCCGGACAGCTCGAACGGCGAGCCGATCGCGACGACGCCCTGGCCGATCTTCATGTCGCCCGAGTTGCCGAGCTGCACGACGGGCAACCCTGAGACGCCGTCCGCCTGGATGACCGCGATGTCCGAGCTCGGGTCGCGGCCCAGGATCTTGGCGCTGACCGTCTTGCCGTCCTGGAAGACGACCTTGATGTCACCGCCGGCCGCGGCACCCTCGACGACGTGGTTGTTCGTCACGATCTGGCCGTTGCTGGAGATGATGAAGCCGGAGCCCTCGCCAGCGCCCTGTCGCGTCACGACCTGGATCTGCACGACGGACGGCAGCAGCTTGTTCGCGACCTCCTCGACCGAGCCCGCCGGGGCGTTGCTGGTCTGCGAGGCCGGGCGCGGCGTGTCGAGCGAGCTGACGGACGACGACTCGTTCGCGAAGGTGTAGCCCAGGTAGCCGCCCAGACCGCCGGAGAGGCCACCGACGAGCAGCACGAGGGCCGCGACGCCCGCCACGACCTTGCCGCGGCCCTTGGGGCGCGCAGGGACGGGCGGAGGCTGGTAACCGGGCGGCAGGTAGTACTGGCCCGTGGACGGGCCGGGTTCCGCACCGAACTGGGCGGTGGTGGACCCCAGGCCGAGGGGGTGGCCCTGGGGAAGTTGGCCGGACCCGGTTGGAGGTAGCTGCTGGCCGGGTCCGGACCCGCCGAGCTGCGCCTGGCCCGCGTCAGGTGAGGGCACCTGCGGCTGGGCCGAAGAATAAGAGGCGGGCACGTCACCCAAGCCCGCACCAGGTGAAGGCACCTGGCCCGAGGAGAAGGAAGCGGGCGCGTCGCCCAGGCCCGCGGCAGGTGAAGGCACCTGCCGCTGGGCGGAGGTGAACGAAGCGGGCACATCACCCAGGCCTGCGGGTGCTCCATGAGCCCCAGCCTGGCCGGATCCCCCCTGCAAAGGATCCGGCTGGCCGGGTTCCGGCTGCGACGGGCCCTGCTCCCGCGCGCCGGAGTCGCTCTGACCGGCGGTCGGCGGCACGGAGTGGGGCTGGTCCGGCTGCTGCGCTGGCTGGTTGCTCTCGGTCATGGGCATAGTCTCTCGGCCCGTCCTGAGAGAACCCTTAGACCAGCCTTGGAGCTCTGTGAGGAGTTCTTCAGACCGTTCGGAGGCGCTCGGCGATCTGTTCCGGCGTCACGTCGTTGATCCACACGGCTTCACCGGACTCGGAGCCCGCGAGGTACTTCAGCTTGTCCGCGGTCCGCAGCACCGAGAAGACCTGCAGGTGCAGCCACAGCTCGTCACGACCGACGTTGACCGGCGCCTGGTGCCACGCCGCGATGTACGGCAACGGCCGGTTGTACAAGGCATCCAGCCGGTGCAACACCTTCAGGTACAACGACGCGAAGTCGTCACGCTCCACAGAGGACAGACCGGCGAGGTCCGCGACCTGGCGACGCGGCGCCAGCACGACCTCGACCGGCCAGCGCGCCGCAGCAGGCACGAACGCCACCCAGTGCGGAGACTCCTCCACCACACGCGCGCCCGCGCGTAGCTCGGCCTCCAGCACGTCACCGAACAACGGACGCCCGTTAGCTGCGTAGTACTCCAACGCGGCTTCCAGCATGCGTTCGGTCCGAGGCGTCACGAACGGGTACGCGTAGATCTGGCCGTGCGGGTGCGAGAGCGTCACACCGATCTCTTCACCGCGGTTCTCGAACGGGAAGACCTGCTCGACACCGGGCAACGACGACAGGTACTCGACCCGGTCGGCCCAGGCGTCGACGACGGTCCGCACGCGCGACGGCGAGAGCTCACCGAACGACTTGTTGTGGTCGGACGTGAAGCACACGACCTCACAACGCCCACGCCCCGGCGCGCGCACGAACAGCGCCTCACCATCCACAGTGGACGGAACTTCGGGAACGTTCTGCGCCAGCGAGGGAAACCGGTTCTCGAACACGACGACGTCGTAGTCGGCCTCGGGAATCTCCGTGGGCCGCCCCGGCGTCGACGGGCACAACGGACAGAGGTCCGCCGGCGGTTTGTACGTCCGAGTCTGGCGATGAGCCGCCATGGCGACCCACTCGCGGGTCAACGGGTCCAGCCGGACTTCGGACATCGGCTGAGACTCCGGGAGGTCCCGGGTGTCCACCGCGACCCGCGGTGGCGCCTCAGCGCTGTCGTCGAAGTAGATGATCTCCCGGCCGTCCGCCAGCTTCCCCGCGGTACGCCTCACGCCAACTCCTCGCCGCTTCCTGGTACATGCGCCAAAACCAACTCACCGACCTGCTCGGTGAGTGCCGCGCGCGCGTCGTCCGACAGACCTTCGTCGGTCACCAGCACGTGCGCCTCGTCGAGGTCGGCGATCGTGGAAATGCCCACGGTGCCCCACTTCGTGTGGTCCGCGACCACGACCACCCGCCCGGCGGCGTCGACGAGCGCGCGGTCCGTTTCGCTCTCGTTGAGGTTCGGGGTGGTGAAGCCGGAGCGCTCGGCCATGCCGTGCACGCCCAGGAACACCACGTCGAGGTGCAGAGACCGCAACGCCTGCACGGCCACCGGGCCCACCAGCGCGTCGGACGGCGTGCGCACGCCACCGGTCAGCACCACCGTGCGGTCGGTGCGCCCGCTCTGCTGCAGCACGTCAGCCACGCGGATCGAGTTCGTGACGACGGTCAGGTCCGGGATGTCGTCCAGGAACCGGGCCAACGTCCACGTCGTCGTGCCCGCGGACAGCCCGATGGCCGTTCCCGGACGCACGAGTCCCGCCGCCAGCGCCGCGATCGCTTCCTTCTCGGGCAGCTGCCGCACCGACTTGGCCTCGAACCCCGGCTCGTCGGTCGAGCGGCCGACCACGGACGTCGCGCCGCCGTAGACCTTCTCCACCAGTCCGCGCGAGGCGAGCACGTCGAGGTCGCGGCGCACGGTCATGTCGGAGACGCCGAGCCGGACGACCAGGTCGCTCACGCGCACCGCGCCAGTCCGCTTGACCTCTTCCAGGATCACCGCTTGCCGTTGACGTGCCAGCACCTCACACCTCTTCCCTGAGGACGACGACGTCCCCGGCTCGCACGGTGAGGCGTCCGGAGACCTGCGCGCCGGACAACACGTCGACACCGGACGCCTCGATCTGCGCGTCGGTGTCGGTGTGGTTGACGGCGAAGAGCCACGATACGTCGCCCTTCCGCCTCACAAGCTCGATCCCGCTGTGTTCGATCCTTTGGGCAGACACCGGTACGCCCGCACCGGAAAGCGCGTTTTCCACCGTTCGGCGGAGACCGCTCCCATCAAGATCGCACGCCACGTACCACGCGACACCGTTGCCGAACGCGTTTCGTGTCACCGCGGGCACGCCGGGCAACGGCCCGTCGACGTACGAGGCAACGATGTCAGCGGTCCTGACGTGCAGGTGTTCCGTCCACAGCGAGACTGTTGAACCATCACTCAACGAGACGGTTTCGCCTTGCCGCAGCGGGAAGAACTCCTCCGACCACACACCCAGGACGTCGCGGAACGCACCGGGGTACCCGCCCAGCCGGATCCGGAGGTGTTCGTCGGCAACACCGGACAAGTACGTGACCACGACATGACCGCCGCCTGCCACGTAGTCGGCGACTACAGCGGCGTGCGCGTCGGACACCGCGTGGAACGCCGGTACGACGACCATCGAGTACGCCGAGAGGTTCGTGCCGGGCGCCACGAAGTCGACCGTGACCCCGGACTCCCACAAAGCCTTGTAGTAGCCGAAGACGTGCTTGAAGTAGTCGAAGTCCTGGGTCGGGTGCGCGTCCTGCTGCAGCGCCCAGCCGGACTGGAAGTCGTAGAGGATCGCGACCGGAGCGTCCACAGTGGATCCGGCAACTCCGGTCAACTGCCCGAGCTCCGCACCGACCTGGCACACCTCGCGGTACACCTTGGTGTCGGTTCCGGCGTGCGGCACCATCGCCGAGTGGTAGCGCTCGCCACCACCGCGCGACTGCCGCCACTGGAAGAACAGGGCTCCGTCCGCACCGCGGGCGATGTGCTGGAACGAGTGCCGCCGCATCTCGCCCGGCAGCTTCGCGATGTTGCGCGGCTGCCAGTTCACCGCGGACGTCGAGTGCTCCATCAGCAACCACGGCTCACCGCCCGCCAGCCCGCGCACGAGGTCCGCGGACATCGCGAGCTCGACGTGCCGGTCGGGTGACTGGGACTCGGTGTAGTGGTCGTTGGAGACGAAGTCGACCTCGCGCGCCCACTTCCAGTAGTCCAGCGCGCCGAAGGTCCAGTTGACCATGAAGTTCGTGGTGACCGGCACGTCCGGCGTGATCATCTTCAGCACGTCGCGCTCGGCCTTGTACAGCTCGAGGATCGCGTCGTCGGAGAACCGGTCGTAGTCGAGCACGTGGCCGGGGTTCGAGAACGTCGGCGTGACACGCGGCGGCAGGATCTGCGACCAGTCCGTGTAGCCCTGGCTCCAGAACGCCGTCGACCACGCGTCGTTCAACTGATCGAGCGTGTACCGCGATGACAGCCAGTCACGGAACGACGCCGCGCACGTGTCGCAATAGCAGCGCTTCACGTGGCACGCGTACTCGTTGCCGACGTGCCACGCGGCCAGCGCCGGGTGGTCGCGGTAGTGCGAGGCCATCTCGGCGGCGAGCGCGGTCGCCCGGTCGCGGTAGATCGGCGACGACGGGCAGTACGCCTGCCGTGATCCGTGCGATAACCGCACGCCGTCCGCGCGGACGGGCAGCATCTCGGGGTACGCGGTGGTGAGCCACGGAGGGGGCGCGGCGGTGGCCGTCGCGAGGTCGACGCGGATGCCTCCCGCGTGCAGCAGGTCGAGCACCCGGTCGAGCCAGCCGAACCGGTACTCACCCTTGCTGACCTCGATCTTCGCCCAGCTGAAGATCCCCACGCTGACCAGGTTCACCCCGGCCCTGCGCATCAGTTCGACGTCCTCAGCCCACACGTGTTCAGGCCACTGCTCGGGGTTGTAGTCAGCACCCCAGCCGAGCCCGGGCATGTCAGTTGGCCAAGTCGTCACGGCGGCAAGAGTGGCCGACAAACACCCACAACGTCAACACAAGCAAACACAACTTCACGTTTGGGTCTGTTCGGCGGTTGACCGGTACAAGTACCGGGATCGTGCTAGAAACCGGCTGTGCACGGGTTTAACAGCTGAGTAACGGGACTTGACAGGATGTGTGCCTGGGACCACATTGTGCGCAACTTTGTTGGAGTCCTGTTCGGTTCGCACACGAGCGAGTGTCACCTGTAGGAGCGAAGATGGTCCGGTACGCGTCAGGTTCCTCTCCGTTACCGCAACTCGACAGGCGCACCCTGTTGCGGATCATGCTGGCCGGCGCCGGTGTGGCCGCGACCGGTGGCCTCGCGGCGTGCGGTGGCGGCGGTTCGGGCTCCGGTAGCGACTCGAAGGTCGTCACCTTCGGCAACAACCTGTCCGACCAGGTGCCGAAGGACGCGATCACGGCGGCGGTCAAGGCGTTCGAGAAGAACTCCGGCGGCCTGTCCGTCACGATCAACACCAAGCAGCACGAGCAGTACCAGGAGCAGATCAACAACTACCTGCAGGGCAAGCCGGACGACGTGCTCGCCTGGTTCGCGGGCTACCGCATGCGGTTCTTCGCCGACCAGGGCCTCACCGGCGACCTGAGCGACCTGTGGGGCAAGGTCGGTGGCAACTACTCCGACGCGCTCAAGCAGGCGTCCACGGGTTCGGACAAGAAGCAGTACTTCATCCCGTTCACCCAGTACCCGTGGGGCATCTTCTACCGCAAGAGCGTCTGGCAGGAGAAGGGTTACCAGACCCCGAAGACGCTCGACGAGCTCGTCGCGCTCGCCACGAAGATGAAGGCCGACGGCCTGATCCCGATCGCGTCCGCCGGCAAGCAGGGCTGGCCCCTCATGGGCACGTTCGACCAGCTGAACTTCCGCCAGAACGGCTACCAGTTCCACGTCGACCTGTTGGCCGGCAAGGAGAGCTGGCAGGACAAGAAGGTCAAGGACGTGTTCGACACCTGGAAGCGGCTGCTGCCGTTCCACCAGGAGAACGCACTCGGCCGCGAGTGGCAGGAAGCCGCGCAGACGTTGCAGCAGAAGAAGTCCGGCATGTACCTGCTGGGCGCGTTCGTGGGCCAGCAGTTCCCGGACGCGGAGAAGGACGACCTGGACTTCTTCCCGTTCCCGGAGATCAACCCGGAGCACGGCACGGACACGGTCGAAGCGCCGATCGACGGCTACATGATGGCGAAGAAGCCGGCCAACCCGGAGGGCGCGCTCAAGCTGCTCGAGTACCTGTCGAGCGCCGAGCCGCAGCTCGCCTACCTGAAGGCCGACCCGACCGCGGTCGCGACCAACCAGACGGCGGACACGTCCGGCTACAACGCGCTGCAGAAGAAGTCGGCTGAGGTCATCAAGAACGCCAAGCACATCACGCAGTTCCTCGACCGCGACACCGATCCCGGTTTCGCGAGCGAGGCGGCGACCAACGGCCTCATCTCCTTCATCAAGAACCCCGACGACGTCGACACCGTGCTCAAGGGCATGGCCGACCAGGCGAAGAACATCTTCAAGTGACCGCATTGCAGGAGAAGCCGAAGGCGGTGGCCCCCCAGGGGCCGCCGCCTCGTCGGCGTGGAAAGCGTGCCACCGCCCTCGCCGGCACGGACAAACTGGTGCTGGGGCTCATGCTCGGCATCCCCACGATCGTGCACCTGCTGTTCGTGTGGATCCCGACGCTGGGCTCCGTCGCGCTGTCGTTCAGCAGGTGGAACGGCATCGGCGGCTTCGAGGACATCGAGTGGATCGGTGTCTCGAACTACGTCGAGATCTTCACCGAGTACCCGCGGTTCTGGCCGGCCGTGCAGCACAACCTGATCTGGCTGGCGTTCCTGCTCATCGTGCCGACATGTGCGGGTTTGCTGCTCGCCGTGCTGCTCGACCGCGAGATCAAGTTCAGCCGGATCTACCAGAGCGCGCTGTACATGCCGATGGTGCTGTCGCTCGCGCTCATCGGGTTCATCTGGCAGCTGATCTACACGCCCGACGGCGGTCTGCTGAACTCGCTGCTCGGCCTGAGCGACAAGCCCGTCGACTGGATCGGCGACTCCGACATCAACCTCTACGCCGTGCTCGTCGCGGCGGCGTGGCGGCACACCGGCTACATCATGCTGCTGTACTTGGCCGGCCTGAAGGGTGTCGACCCGTCGCTGAAGGAAGCCGCCTCGCTGGACGGTGCCTCGGCGACCCAGACGTTCTTCCTCGTCACCTTCCCGGTGATGAAGCCGGTGAACATCGTCGTCGCGGTCGTGACGGTGATCGAGGCGCTGCGCGCGTTCGACATCGTGTACGTCATCAACAAGGGGCGCAACGGACTCGAGCTGTTGTCGGTGCTGGTGACCGACAACATCATCGGTGAGGCCTCGCGCATCGGCCGGGGTTCCGCGGTGGCGGTGATCCTGCTGACGATCTCGCTCGGCGTGATCATCCCCTACCTGTACCAGACGTTCAGCAAGGAGAACCGGTCGTGACGGCCACGCTGGAACGGCCTTCGGTGCCGGCTGTTAAGAAGCGCACCGTGACTCCGGCGCGGGTCGCGTTGCACACCTTCCTGATCCTGACGTGCCTCATGACGCTGGCGCCCCTGCTGTGGGCCGTCTACGCGTCGCTGCGCACGTACGAGGACACGTCGGTCAACGGGTACTTCTCCATCGCGAAGTCGCTCACGCTCGAGAACTTCGCGAAGGCGTGGGACATCGGCGACCTGCCGCACTTCTACTGGAACACGTTCCTGATCACCGTCCCGGCGCTGATCATCACGCTGCTGCTCAGCTCGATGGTGGCGTTCGGCGTGTCCCGGTTCAGCTTCAAGTTCAACCTGCTGCTGCTCATGATCTTCACCGCGGGCAACCTGTTGCCGCAGCAGGTGATCGTGACGCCGCTGTGGCGCCTGTACCGGCTCATCGAGGTGCCGGAGTGGATCAGCGACAGCGGTTCGCTGATCGACTCGCCGATCGGTGTCGTGCTGATCCACATCGCCTTCCAGTCCGGCTTCTGCACGTTCGTGCTGTCGAACTACATGAAGACGATCCCGTACGAGCTGACCGAGGCCGCGCGGGTCGACGGCGCGTCGGTGTTCCGGCAGTACTGGCAGCTGACGCTGCCGCTGTGCCGGCCGGTGCTCGCCGCGCTGGCGACGCTGGAGTTCACCTGGATCTACAACGACTTCCTGTGGGCGTTGGTGCTGATCCAGGACGGCGACAAGATGCCGGTCACCTCGGCGTTGCAGAACCTCAAGGGCACGTTCTTCACGGACAACAACCTCATCGCGGCGGGGTCGCTGCTGGTGGCGTTGCCGACGTTGGTGGTGTTCTTCGTGCTGCAGCGGCAGTTCGTCGGCGGTTTGACCCTCGGCTCCACGAAGGGCTGACGAACGGAAGCCGTCACGGTCGCCGGAGCACAATGGCGACCGTGACGATCACCCTGCGCCCGTGGCGGACGGACGACCTGCCCGCACTGCTCGCGGCACACCGCGACCCGGCGATGCGCCGCTGGCTCTCCACTTCCCTCACCGACGAGGCGGAAGCGCGGCAGTGGCTGGACGTGCAGGCGGCCGGGTGGGCCTCCCGGACCCGGTTCAGCTTCGCCGTGCTGACTCAGCACGTCCCCGTCGGCCACGTGGTGGTGAAGGCGACCGCGGAGGTGGCCGAAGTCGGCTACTGGACCGCACCTCAGGCCCGCGGCCAGGGCATCGCCGCGCGCGCCGTGGAAACCGTGACGGGCTGGGCGTTCTACACGCTGAACCTCACCCGCCTCAGCCTCGTGCACGCCGAGGACAACCAGGCTTCCTGCCGGGTCGCGGAGAAGTGCGGCTACGTCCTGGATGAACGGATCCCGCCCGCACCACCGGCCTATGCCGCCAGCGCTCACCGGCACGTGCGCAAACGATGAAGGGAACCTTCAT
>NZ_JYJG01000083.1 GCF_000955955.1 Lentzea aerocolonigenes | reverse complement strand
GGTTCCCTTCATCTTGGAAGCTACTTGCCGCCGGTCTGCGGGTTGTAGTCAGAGATCGAACCCCAGCGGCTCACCGGGATGACGATCACGCGCGCCTTGCCCACCACGTTGGCGATCGGGATCGCACCGTCGGCGGGCGTCGGGTCGCCGTGCTTGCGCGAGTCCGACGAGTTGTTGCGGTTGTCACCCATCACCCACAGCTTGCCCGCGGGCACGGTGACCTTCTCGAACGAGTCCTGCTGACGCGGGCCGCCACCGAAGTTCAGGTACGGCTCGTCCAGCGGCTTGCCGTCGACCAGGACGCGGCCCTGGTCGTCGCAGCACTCGACGGTCTGGCCGCCGACCGCGATGACGCGCTTGATGAAGTCGGTGCCACTGGGCTCGGACAGGTTCACCATCGAGCCCATGTCCTGCAGCGTGCCGACGAAGAAGTTCGGGGGCTCCTTGCCGCCCGTCCAGTTCGGCGGGCCGCGGAACACGACGACGTCGCCCGGCTGCGGATCGCGGAACAGGTACGTGATCTTCTCGACCAGCACCTTGTCGTTCACGCAACCAGTACAGCCGTGCAGGGTCGTCTCCATCGAAGCCGACGGGATGACGAACACACGCGCGACGAACGTCTGGATGGTGATGGTCAGCACCAGCGCGACGCCGAAGATGACCAGGACTTCTTTCCAGAACGGCTGCTTCTTCTTCGCCTTCTTCTTGGAGAACCTGGGCGCCGGGTCGTCCTCCTCGTACGAAGAGGGGGACGAAGACCGCGAACCGGACGTCGAGAACCGCGACGTGGGTTCTGCGGGGCCGTCTCCTGTGGGAGGCGTCGTCTCCCAGGTCGACGAAGAATCGTCGTTCACGCGATGACTCACACGCCCCACCTTACGGACGACCGGGTAGGCGCAACGTGAACAGGGCACCGCCTTCGGGCGCTCTGCCCGCGGTGGCCGTGCCGCCGTGCCGTTGTGCCACCTGCTTGACAATGGCGAGTCCCAGACCGGAACCCGGCAGGGTCCGCGCCTCGGACGAACGGTAGAACCGCTCGAAAACGTGAGGTAGATCGGCGTCCGCGATACCGGGGCCCGCGTCCGCCACCTCCACCACGGCGCTGCCGTCGCCCACCTGACGCAGGCTCAGCCGCACCGCTGAGCCCGAGGGACTGAACTTCACCGCGTTGTCGAGGAGGTTCAGCACCGCGCGCTCGAGAGCACTTGAATCACCCAGAAGTGTCCACGGTTGCAGCTGCACGTCGAACGTGACGTTCGAGGCGCGTCGGCGCGCGCGGTCCAGAGACCGTTCTACCACCTCGACGAGATCGACGGGTTCGTGCACGACCTGAGGCGCGTCCTCGCGAGCGAGTTCGACCAGGTCACCGATCAACGTGGTGAGTTCGTCGATCTGCGCGCGCACGTCCGACTGGATTTCCGTTTTGTCCTCTTGGGACAACGTCGGGGAGTTCGGGCGTTCCGAGGCGAGCAACAGCTCCAGGTTGGTGCGCATGGAAGTCAACGGCGTGCGCAGCTCGTGGCCCGCGTCGGCGACCAACCGCCGTTGGCGTTCCTGCGACTCCGCGACCGCGCCGAGCATCGCGTTGAAGCTGTGCGTCAACCGCGCCAGCTCGTCGTCGCCCGACACCGGGATCGGCGTCAGGTCACCAGTGTTCGCCACGCGTTCGGTGGCCTCGGTGAGCCGTTGCACCGGCCGCAAACCCGTGCGCGCCACCGCCGTGCCCGCGATGGCCGCCAGCAGCACACCGGCGCCACCGATGAGCAGCAGCACCACGCTGAGCTTCGCCAGCGTCGTCCGTTGCGGCACCATCGACTGCGCGATGACGATCGCCTGGCCCGAGTTCTCCGGCCCGTAGTGGACGGCGACCACGCGCGTCTCGGACTTGTGGTCGGTCCAGGTGTAGTCGGTGCGATCGCCCTCCGCGACCTCCCACGCCTCGTCGATGGTGGGCGGCGGCTCACTGGTCCTGGGGTAGAAGATCTTGCCGGTGTTCGACTGCAGCAGGCCCATCTTCACGTCGCCGGCCGCGAGGAACGCCGCCGGGTAGTTCAGGACCTCGTCCGGGGTGGTGACCTTGAAGCCGGTCGCCACCGTGTTGGCACGCTGGCGTAGGCCCTCGTCGAGCGCGTCGTACACGCTCTTGCGCACGATCATGTACGCGCCGAACGACACCAACGCCACGGCCCCGGCGACGCAGAACGCCGCGAGCCAGGTGACCCGAGCCCGCAGCGACGCCCTCTGCAGCCGTCCCTGGGGTTCGAAGATCACGGAGGGGTCTCCCGCAGGACGTAGCCCACTCCGCGCACCGTGTGGATCAGCCTCGGCTCCCCCTCCGCCTCCGTCTTGCGGCGCAGATACCCGACGTAGACCTCGAGTGCGTTGCCCGAGGTCGGGAAGTCGTATCCCCACACGTCCTCCAGGATGCGGCTGCGAGTCAGCACCTGGCGCGGGTGCGCCAGCAGGAGCTCGAGCAGCGCGAACTCGGTGCGGGTGAGGCTGATGGAGCGCTCGCCCCGGCGGACGTCCCTGGTGGACGGGTCCAGCTCGAGGTCGGCGAACTTGAGGACGGCCGCGGTCTGCTGGGACGCGGCGTCGTCCTGGGCGGCACGGCGCAGCAGCGCGCGCAGTCGCGCCAGCAGCTCCTCCAGCGCGAACGGCTTGGGCAGGTAGTCGTCGGCCCCGGCGTCGAGCCCGGACACGCGGTCGCTCACGGCGTCCCGCGCGGTCAGCACGAGGATCGGCAGGTCGTCACCGGTGCTGCGAAGGCGCCGGCACACCTCCAGCCCGTCCAGCCGCGGCATCATCACGTCGAGCACCATGGCGTCCGGCCTGGCGGCAGTCACCGACTCCAGGGCCTGCATGCCGTCTCCGGCAGTCTCGACCTGGTAGCCGTTGAACTGGAGCGAACGGCGGAGTGACTCCCTGACCGCCCGATCGTCGTCGACAACGAGGATGCGCATAGGGGCAGTGTTGCTGAGGGATCTGAGAGGCGCCTGAGAAGGTCCCTAACTGCACGTGTGAGTTCGGCGTTAGCCTTCGAGGCCTCTTGCGACCGGTGCATTCCACTTCCGCCAGAGCGCAATCAGCCTGATGGTGATGATTATTGACGCACCAGTCAGCGCGACCAGGTCTTTCGGCAGCCGGACCCACTCGCCCATCGCGACGACGACCGCTCCGGCGAGCGCGGCCACGGCGTAGATCTCTCTCCTCAGCACCAATGGAATCTCACGGAGGAGGAGATCACGCACGGCGCCGCCGCCGATACCGGTGGTCATGCCGATGAGGCACGCGGCATAGGGCGTGGCGCCGAGAGCCAGCGCGGTGGTGGTGCCGGACGTGACGAACAGGCCGAGCCCCACGGCGTCCAACAGCAACACCGTGCGTCGGAGCTTCGCGACCTGCGGGTGGAACCAGAAGACGATCAGGCCCGTGACGCCGGCGACCAGCAGGTACGGCCAGTTCTTGAGGCTCGTCGGCGGGTGCACGCCCAGCAGCACGTCGCGGATGATGCCGCCGCCCAACGCAGTGGTGAGTGCCAGGACGATCACGCCGAACACGTCCAGCCGGGCACGGACGGCAGCCACCGCGCCGGACGCGGCGAAGACCGCGATCCCGATCAGTTCCAGGACGATGAGCAGCACGAACAGGAAGACTAGTGCCACGACCGCCTGCCTTCACCGCGTCTTCCACCACTCAGCAGGGCGCCTCGTGGTGCCCCCTCTGAGCGGCGAAATACGGGGCACAGGCCGACGGTCGCGGCACCAGCGGGTCTAGCGAGGAGTCGCTTCCCTGCGGTAACCAGCCTCCAGCCGCCCGCCCGCGGACACCAGCACGTGCTCCACGACCTCGATGAACCACTCGGCGCCCTCGCCCCGCGCCAACGCCCGGTAGGCGTCCACGAGCTCGTCGGCCTTAGCCTCCTTGAGCCGCCTGAGCAGCCACTTCCCGTGCCCGAGCCACTTGTTCTGCACGACCAGCGCCAACTCCCCCGCGCAGGTCAGCAGCCGTGCCGCGACGAACAGCCGCTCGTCGTCGTCGCGTGCCCCGATGAGGTCTTCCAGCAGGTCCGTGCAGCCGTAACGGCGGTCTTCCAGCTCGGTGGCAGTGGGAATCGGCGGGCCGACGTCGAGCAGAGCGCGCGCCTCGGCTCGCATGCACTGGCCGGTGCCGTCGGCGTCGAGCATGAGGAACCCCTCGGCGCACATGTGCAGCAACGGCGGGCGCCGGTCCTGGGTGTCGCGGGCCACGAAGTCCTGGAATGACTCGATCGTGTGACAGAACAGCTCGACCGGCCAGCCGCGGTGCTCCAGCGTCTCCCGGAACGCGTTGGGCAGGTCGTCGACGATCACGACGATGTCCAGGTCCGAGTTCGCCGTGTAGTTGCCGGCCGCGACGCTGCCGCCGAGGAACGCCGCCGTGGCGAGCGGGAACCGTTCGTCGATCAGGTCACGGGCGACCTGGACGGGGTCCTTGTCCCAGTCCAGCGGATGCCCGGTGACGTAGTAGTCCTGGTCGGGGTCCAGCGGTCCGAGCACCTGTTCGACGCGCGGCCAGATCTCGGGGCTCACCTCGTTGAGGCCGGCGAGCCACGGGTTGTCCTCCGCGTCGAACAACGGCCGGATCTCCAGGAACTGGGCGCGGGAGATCTCCCGCACGCTGACCTGTGGCCCGCTGCGTCGTTTGGCATAGCCCTTCAGGCGCCAACCCATGTTGTCGCCGTAGGCGTGCCTCACCTCGTCGTCCCCCGTCACCCGTTCATTGTTACTTGGCGAACGCGTGCGGACGAATTCAGACGCGCGCCACCGCCAGCAAATAACCCAGTGACGGCTGGATCGCGATGGGTGACAGGATCTGGTCGAGATACTCCCGCGCCTCTTCTCCATGCGCGGCAACAAGAGCGTCGTAGTGCGCGCGGGCACCGGCCTGCATCCGCGGCACGGTCTTGCGCGTCTCCGTGGTGAGGTCCACCAGTTCCACGACCTGCAAGCCCGCTGCCGCCAACAACTTCGGGTAGCCGGCGAACGTGGGCAGCTCCTCGATGTCGTAGGTGTTCAGCAACGGCTGCAGCTCGTCGAGCAGACCCTGCGCGACCGGCTTGCGCTGCACGAAGTCGGACACCACGACCACACCGGACGGTTTCACCACGCGTGCCAGCTCGCGCAGGACGCTGACGCGATCACCCAAGTGCGGCAACGTCTCCACCGCCCACGCCGCGTCGAACGTGCCACCGGCGAACGGCATCGCGTGCGGGTCGCCGTGCACGAACCGGACCTGGTCGTCGACGAACAACGCTTCCGCGCGGGCGTTCGCACGGCGGACGTGCTCGGCACAGGGGGACACGGACACGATGTCGGCGTGCGAGGCCTCGGCCAGCCGGAACGCCGAAGTGCCGACCCGGCGGCCGAGGTCGAGGACGCGCCAGCCGTGCCGCGCGCCGAGCTTGTCGATGTGCAGGGCGGTCATGCGTTCGGCGGCGATGCGGTTGGGCGACTCGTCCTCGACGGAGGTCCAGAGTCCGAAGTGCAGGTTGTGGTCCCAGATCGCGCGCATGACCTCGTGGTAGACGTCTGTCATCAGAAGAAGTCCGCCAGCCGCGGCACACCGGAAGCGCCGACGAGCTGGTCGAGCACCGCCGCGTCGGCCGGGTCACCCTCCAGCAAACCCGCGCGCCGCAACGCATGCGTGTTCTGGAACCCGGTGAACCACGGCCCGAGCGCCCTGGCGTGCAGGCGAACCGCACCGGTGCCGCCGGGTTCGACTCCGACGACGCCGTCCTCGATGACGACGCGCTGCTTGCCGGCGTGCCACGGCGCGTGCTCGTCGACGATCTCCAGGTCGACGGCGGCGTCGGCGAGACGCGGCCAGCCACGCGCGGCCACGGCGGCGGGCAGGTCGACGACGCGCAGCATCCAGGTCGAGGTGGACATCTCGTACCGCAGTGGCGTCGCGCCGAGCAGGTCGAGCGTGGCGGGGTCGGTGATCCGCAGGTCGACGGTTTCGAGCGTGCCCGCCCAGGACTTGAGCGTCGCGAGCAGGTTCAGCTGGGCCTCGACGTCCACGCCGATGAGGTCGTACACCTTGAGACGACCCATGTCGCGGTCGTGGCTGGGCTCGCGCTGAGCCGTCAGATAACCGCGCAGGCCGTTCGGGCCGGGCAGCACGCTCACCACGTCCATCTCGAGCACCTTCGCGAGGTCGATCCTCGGCGGACGACGGTCGGCCATGCCGTCGATCGTCCGCGCCACCTCCAGGTAGCAGTCGTGCATCGCGGTGAGATCGCTCTCATCCGCGGGGCGCGAAGGTATCAGCTCGGTGGGCGCCGGTGCTGAGAGCAACCTGTCCATCGGCACTTCGACCCACTGGAAGAGCCCTGCGCGTTCCCAGCCCCGTTTCCGGTACAGGTTCGGCACGGTCGCGTAGAGCACCGAGATCGGCTGCCCGTGTTCCCGCATGGTGGACAAGGCCTTGTCCAGCAACGCCCCCGCGACGCCACGGCCACGCGTGGCGCCGTTGACGGAGACGCCGCCGATCCCGCCCATCGGGACCGGGGCGCCGCCGTAGAACTGCGCGTACTCGCCGATGCCGAGCACCCCGGCGACCTTGCCGTCCAGTTCCGCGACCAGTCCGTGCTTGCCGGGCTGGACCAGCTTCTCCGGCCGCTCTGACGAGTTGAAGGCGAGCTTGCGCAGGCGGAAGACCGCGTCGAGGTCGTCCTCGGTGTACTCACGGATGTGCACGGACAACTATCTACCAGGAAAAGAAGCCCTGGCCCGTCTTCTTTCCCAGCTCGTTTCGCGCGACCTTGTCCCGCAACAACTGCGGCGGGTCGAAGCGCGGCCCCAGTTGCGCGGCGAGGTGTTCCGCGATCGCCAGCCTGACGTCGAGTCCGACCAGGTCCGTGAGCTCCAGCGGACCCATCGGCCAGCGGTAGCCGAGCTTCATGCCGGTGTCGATGTCGGCCGCGCTCGCGACGCCTTCCTCCAGCATGCGAATCGCTTCCATGCCAACGGCCACCCCCAAACGGGAGGTCGCGAAGCCCGGCGAGTCGCGGACCTCGATGACCGTCTTCCCCATTTCTTCGGCCCACGTTCGCGCTTTGGCCACGTTCGCGGGGTCGACGCCCTCGTGGTGCACGAGCTCGACGAGCTGCTGGACCGGGACGGGGTTGAAGAAGTGCATGCCCAGCACACGTTCGCCGGGGAGGCCGGCGGCGATCTCGGAGATCGACAGCGACGACGTGTTGGACGCCAGGATCGCGTTCGGGCACTTCGCGGCGGCGTCGCCGAGCACCTTCTGCTTGAGCGGCACGTTCTCCGGCACGGCCTCGATCACCAGCTCGGCGTCCTCCGGCGGCTCGGCCACGGTCAGGTTCGCCAGCAGCTCGTCGGCCTGACCGTCGTACTTGAGCTTGCCCTTGGCCTCGGCCCGGTGCAGCGAGGCCTTCACACCCAGGAAGGCGGCGTGGGCCCGTTCGGCGTCGGCCTCGACGAGCCAGACCTGGTGGTCGTGCGCGAGCAGGAGATGCGCGATGCCCGCGCCCATCGTGCCGCCGCCGATGACGACGGCCTTCACGCCACTTCCCCAGAATCGATCACTTCGGCGCTGAACATCGCGACCAGCTCCATGCCGCCGATCTCGGTGAGGTTCGCGCCGGACGAGGCCCACTCGGGCGTCTTGAAGGCGGCCTTCATCGATTCCGCGGAGTCGAAGTACAGCTCGGCGATCATGTACGGCTCGGTGTCACCGAGGAACCCGGCCAGGAACACCCGCTGCACCTTGGCGACCTCGGCGCGCACGAGTCCCGGCACCGAGTCGGCGATCGGCATGTGCGTGCCGAAGTACTTCTCGTCGAAGTCCTCGGGGTTCGCGGGCTTCTTGTACAGCGCGATGTACTTGATCATGTGACGGTTTCCTCCTCGACTCGCCCAGCACTGTAACGCCCGAGCAGGGTGCCCGGCTGAGGCACGATGGAAGCGTGCGGATCATCCTGTTGCGCCACGGCCAGAGCCTCGGCAACGTCGACGAGCTCGCCTACTGCCGCATCCCCGACCACGCCCTGCCGCTGACCGGCCTGGGCGAACAGCAGGCACGTGCGGCAGGAGCCACGATCAAGGAACTCATCGGCGACGGTCCGGTGGCGGCCTACGTCTCGCCCTACAAGCGGACGCGCCGGACGTTCGAGCTGCTGGGCGTCGACGCCGAGCGGATCATCACCGAGCCCCGTGTACGCGAGCAGGACTGGGGCAACCTGCAGGACCCCGCGGAGCAGGAGGTGCTCAAGCACCAGCGGCACGCGTTCGGGCACTTCTTCTTCCGGCTGCCCAACGGCGAGTCCGGCGCGGATGTCGACGACCGGGTGGCGGCGTTCCTGGACGGCTTGACGGTGCGGCTGCACGAGGACGAGACGCACCCGAAGACCGTGCTGATCGTGTCGCACGGTCTGACGATCAGGTTGCTGTGCCGCAGGTTGTTCGACTGGAGCATCGAGCTGTTCGAGTCGCTGTCCAACGTGGACACGTGCGAGAACCGCGTGCTCGACCACGACGGCACGGGGTGGAAGCTGGACCGCCCCTTCGACCAGTGGCGCGACTCACCGGACGGGACGGTCCAGCATTCCTAGAGGAGTCCCCGCTTGTACGCGGCGACCAGTCGGCGTGGCACGAGAAGCTCTTTGCCGTCCAACGTCCTGACGCGTACGAGGTCCGGCGCCGTGGCCTTCCACTGACTGCGCCGGTGCCGGGTGTTGGAACGCGAGGTCCTGCGCTTGGGAACGGCCATCAGCGCTCTCGCTTTCCGTAGCGGCGGTTGAACTTCTCGACCCGGCCCGCGGTGTCGACGAGCCGTTGCGTGCCCGTCCAGAACGGGTGCGAGTCGGCGGTGATGTCGACGACCAGCAACGGGTAGCTGTTGCCGTCCTCCCACTCGATCGTCCTGGACGACGTCGCCGTCGAGCGGGTCAGGAACGTCTTGCCCGTCGACGCGTCCTGGAAGACCACCGGGTGGTAGTCGGGGTGGATGCCTGACTTCATATCGCCATCTTTCGGATCGAGTCCACGAAGGACAGTTCGTCGTCGGTCAGCAGCGCGCTCTCGAACGCCTGCGTGATGTCGTCGGGCGCGCCGACCGTGATCGCCACGATCTGCGTGGTCCTGCCGTCGCGCGGCCCGCCCTCGCCGACGTGCAGTCCGCCGCCCGCGGATTCCAGGTGCAGCGCCAGATCCGGCTCGTCCGCGACCCACAGCCGGCCGCGCGATCGCACCACCGTGCCGTCGAGCAACGAGTCGAGCGCGTCGTTCAACCGCGCCGGGTGGAACGGCCGGTCCGCCGTGAAAACCGCCGTCGAGACACCGCAGTCGGGCGTGAGCGGGATCATCCGGGGCCTGGAGTTCTTGCGCACGACCACCGTGTCCGGCGTGCACCGGTGCGCTCCTGGAGCCAGCCGGTCGAGCACGGCCGACGTCCGTTCGTCCGCATCTCCTTGCAGCACCAGCACGTCCGCCGCCTCGACCTGCGCCACGACGACCTGCGCGACCGTGCGCTGATCGCTGACCATCGAAGCGTCGCCCAAGGCGTCGTCCAGCCAGCTCTCCGCGTCGATCACCGTGATCACGCACTCGACGTCCACGCCGAGGTTGCGGCGCACGGCGTCCGGTTCGAGCAGCGGGTCCAGGTGCAGCACGACCGTGTGGCCGGCAAAGCCCTTGAGCAGCTCACGCAGGTCTTCGCGCACGGTGCACGACACGCAGTTGTGCAGCAGCTCGACTTCGGTCGCGATGCCGTCGACCCAGCGCCGGACGCACGTCTCCGCGGCCACGTGCCGGACCAGCACCGAACCGGGCCGGTCCCGCCACACCCGCACAGCGACGTCGTGGTCCACCAACCCCGCCACCACAACGACAACGGTTTCCATGTGAGGTACCGTAGTTGAAAATGGATGTCGTTTCAAACTTGATCAGGAGGTGGGCGGTGGGCATGCACTGCCAGCTGACCGGCCGTGAGCCGGGCTTCGGCAACCGCGTCTCGCACTCGCAACGCAAGACGAGGCGCCGCTGGAACCCGAACGTCCAGCGCAAGCGGTACTGGGTGCCGTCGCTGAACCGGAACGTGACGCTGACGCTGTCCACGAAGGGCATCAAGACCGTCGACAAACTGGGCATCGAGGCCGTCGTCGCCCGGCTCAGGCAGCAAGGGGTGAAGGTCTGATGGCCAAGAGCACCGACGTCCGCCCGATCATCAAGATGAGGTCGACCGCGGGCACCGGCTACACGTACGTGACCAAGAAGAACCGCCGCAACGACCCGGATCGGCTGGTGCTGCGCAAGTACGACCCGGTGGCGCGCAAGCACGTCGATTTCAAAGAGGAGCGCTGACGTGGCGAAGAAGTCGAAGATCGCCGCGGACCAGCGCCGCCGCGAGGTCGTGGCCCGGTATGCGGAACGACGCGCGGAGCTCAAGGAGATGCTGCGTCACCCCGAAACGCGCGAGGAAGCGTTGCGCGGCCTGCAGAAGCTGCCGCGCGACGCGTCACCGACCCGGCTGCGCAACCGGGACGTCGTGGACGGGCGACCGCGGGCGTACAACCGGAAGTTCGGGTTGTCGCGCGTGCGGTTGCGGGAAATGGCCCACCGGGGCGAACTTCCCGGCGTCTCGAAGGCGAGCTGGTGATGCGCGAACGCAAGCCGTTGAAGCGCAGGCAGAACCTCCTCGCGAAGGAGGGCGTGATCGTCGTCGACTGGAAGGACGTCACGCTGCTGCGCAAGTTCATCTCGGACCGGGGCAAGATCCGGTCCCGCCGGGTCACCGGCCTGACGCCGCAGCAGCAGCGTCAGGTCGCCACGGCCATCAAGAACGCACGGGAGATGGCCCTGCTGCCGTACCCGTCACAAGGGCGATGACGCGGACCGCCGTGCTGGCCAGGAAGGCCAGCACGGCGAGCTGCACCAGCAACGCGAGCGCCCAGGTCGTGTGTTCGTCGACCGTCAGATCGCCACGAACACCTACCAAGAAGGTCGCGTAGAGGCCCCAGCACTGCAGTGCGGCCAGCCCTGCGCCGAAGATCGTTGTCCGCAGGGACACGATCACGACGACGGCGGCGAGCAGGATGAGGGCGAGCAGCGGCCAGGCACCGGTGAACGTGGTCACGCCGACTCCGCAGCCGAATCCGAGCGCGGAGCCGTAACCACCTTTCATTCTTCGCATCCAATCGGTGTATCGCCTCGGATGAGATCAGCGCCACCTCTCCAGCGTGAAGTTGGTGCTTTCGAGTGAGGCACGATCGCACGAATGAACCTGTACGAAGTAGTGCACCGCCGCAGGGACACGCGCGCCGAGTTCACCGGCGAGGAAATCTCGCCGGAGGTGCTGCGCCGCGTCCTCACCGCAGCTCACGCCGCCCCGAGTGTCGGCCTTTCCCAGCCGTGGGACTTCGTGCTGGTGCGCGATGAATCGATTCGGCGCGCTTTCCGCGACCACGTCCAGGCCGAGCGCTCGGTCTTCACGGCCCAGCTCGATCAGGAACGAGCGGAGACCTTCTCCCGCATCAAGGTCGAAGGCGTGATGGAGTCCTCGCTGGGCATCGTCGTCACCTACGACCCCGACCGCGGTTCGCCGGCGGTGCTGGGCAGGCACGCGATCGCGGACGCTGGTTTGTACTCCGTGTGTCTGGCCATCCAGAATCTGTGGCTGGCCGCGACGGAAGAGGGCCTCGGTGTCGGGTGGGTGAGCTTCTACCGGGAAGATGTGCTGCGCCGTCTGCTGGACATCCCCACGAGGGTCCGTCCGGTCGCGTGGCTGTGCGTGGGACCGGTCAGGTCCCTGCCCGACACGCCCGATCTGGAACGTCACGGTTGGCGCAACCGACTGCCGCTCGACGACGTGCTCCACTACGACTCGTTCGGCCGGCGCAACTGACGGAGCTTGTGCATGCGAATCATCTCGGTCGTGACACCGGTACATCCGCCCCACGTGCGGTATCTGCCAGAGGCCTACGCATCGCTGCGTGCGCAGGCTCTGCCGGACGGGTGGGAGTGGGAATGGCTGGTGCAGCACGACGGCGATGACGGCGGCGCGGTGTCGCGGCTGCTCCCCGCCGACCCTCGGGTGAAGATCGCGGCCTTCTCGCCCGCCTCCGGTGAGGCGTGCACCAGGAACCTGGCCTTCGCGCGGTCCACCGGCGAGTTCGTCCGGAACCTCGACGGGGACGACCGGCTGACCGAGGGTGCGCTGGAGCGGGACGTCCAGGTCCTGCTCACGCACGAGAACGTCGGCTGGGTGACGTCCGCCGCGCTGGACCTCCTGCCGGACGGGGAGGTCGTCTCCTGGGAGTTCGGCGATCCGGCGGAGGGGGTGCTCGAACCCGGCTGGTTGCTCGACACCTTCGTCCGGGACGACTGGCGGCTGCCTGTCGTTCCGGGCACGATGTGCGTCCGGCGAGAGCTGCTGCTCGCGCTCGGCGCGTGGATGGGGTTGCCCCGATCGGCCGACACGGGCCTGTTGATGGCTTTGCAAACGGTCTCGGCCGGGTACTTCATCGGCACACCCGGCATGCTCTACCGCAAGCACCCCGCGCAGGTGACCGCGACAGGCATCCACAACGACCCCGTTGACAAGGAACTGCGCTACGGAATGATCGTCGATCGAGCCAGGGCACTGCGCACCCTGTTGGGGCAACCGACCACCACGCGATGACGTCCTGCACCACGACCGGTACGGGGCGCGACCGTCCCGGTAGCCTGTGCAGGCCGCTCGGCGAGTCGGAACGGAGTCGATGAACGAGTGGAGCAGCGTGATCCGCTGGTAGCGGGCCAGATTCCGCGGCTGGACCGAGAGGTCCGCGCGTTGCTCAACGCTGGCCGCCTGCCGGAGGCGAACAGTCTTTTCGACGAGGTGGTCACCAAGGTGTCACCCGGCGCGGACCGCTGGGTTCGATCCGCCGTGCTGGTGAACCGCGCCGTCATGGCGTGGCGGCTCGGTCGTATTCCTCTCGCCCTGGAATTGGCTGCCGAGGGGTGGACGGACCTCGACGCGGACCGCGCGGACAGCCCCGCAGTCGCGCAGACGATGGGCTCGCTCGGCTACCTCATGGAGGGCATCGGCAACCGGCGTGCCGCTCTGGACATGCTGCGGCTGTCGGTGCAGGTGGCTCGCCGCGCGGGCAACACCGACACGTTGGCGCACTGTCTGCAGCGCCTCGGCGGTTCACTGAACTTCCGCGCCTGCTCGGGACCTCCCGCGGCGGCTCCGGCGATCTTCGAGGAGGCGCTGGCGTACCTCGACGAAGGCCTGGGGCTCGTCAAGGAGGAGGTCATGCGCCGCGCGTTGATGGGTGCCTGTGCCCGCTCCTTGGCCGGTGTCGGTCAGTTGGAGAAGGCAGAGGAGACCGGCGCCGAGACCCTGCGGCTGTCGCTGGACGCGAATGACCTCTGGGGCATCTCCGTCGGCAACTGGGTGCTGGCCGTGGTTCGGCGTGAGCAAGGTGATTTCGACGAGGCGCGCACACTCGCGTCGCGTGCGGTCGCCAATGCCGAACGCATCAACGACACGTCGCTGCTGCTGCGGTTCTCCACGGAACTCGCGGACATCTGCCACTCGCTGGGCGACTCGGTCGGTGAGGCCGAGGCGCTGCGGCGGTCGATGCAGGCTTCGCGCACGGCCACGGAGACGTTGCAGGAAGGCCTGGGCCAGGCGCTGGAGCAGCGCCGGGTGGCCGTTCAGGCACAACGGCTCGCGGTGGCGGCGCAGGAGGCCGCGGCGCGTGATCCGTTGACCGGGCTGGCGAACCGGCTCGGGCTGGAACGTGCCGCGGCGGCGTTGCTGGAGTCGACGGCGGCGCGCGGGCGGGTGCCGTGGCTCGTGCTGGTCGACGTGGACTGGTTCAAGGGCGTGAACGACGACGCGGGCCACGCCGCGGGCGATGCGGCGTTGCGTGAGATCGCGGCGTTGCTGCGGCGTGAGTGCCGGGCGGACGACCTGGTGGCGCGCTGGGCCGGCGACGAGTTCGTGGTGCTGCTCGGGGACACCGGGCCGAACCTGGACGTGGGCCCGAACGTGGCCGAGCGGATCCGCGCGGCCGTCGACGGCCACGACTGGACGATGGTGCTCGGCACGGTCCGCCGCCCGACGGTGAGCATCGGTGTCGCGGCGGGACCGGCCAAGCTGGACCAGCTGTTCGCGGCCGCGGACATGGCTCTCTACCGAGCCAAGCGCCACGGCCGCAACAGGGTCGAGGTCGAACCTTCAGTTGACGAAGTTCCCGAGATCGTCTCAGGCAACTAGCTGTTGATGAAGGGAACCTTCCTAAACCTGAGGTTGATGAAGGTTCCCTTCATCGTCAAGCGATCAGCCCGCCGCGGTAAGCCACCAGGGCGGCCTGCACGCGGTTGACCGCGCCGATCTTGCCGAGCACGGACGACACGTAGCCCTTCACCGTCGCCTCCGACAGGTGCAGGGTGCCGCCGATCTCCGCGTTGGACATGCCCTGGCCGATCAGCACGAGCACCTCGCGCTCGCGTTCGGACAGGCTCGCGAGGAGCCTGCGTGCCGGCTCGGCCATCCGCTCGCCGTCCGCAACGGCCGCGAGAACCCTTGCCGCCACACCGGGGTCGAGAACCGCACCACCGCGCGCGAGATCACGCACGGCCTTGACGAGCTGTTCCGGTTCGGTGTCTTTCAACAGGAAGCCAGACGCACCGAGTCTCAAGGCTTCCGAAACGTATTCGTCGACGTCGAACGTGGTCAGGATGCAGACCCGTGGCTGGTCCGGCAGGGTCCGCAGCCTCCGCAGTGCCGCGAGCCCGTCCGATGTGCGCATCCGGATGTCGAGCAGGACCACGTGAGGACGGTGCTGGCGTGCCAGGTCGGCTACCAGGTGCCCGTCATCGCATTCCGCGACGACCTCGATGTCCCCGACGCTGCTCAGGATCATGCGAAGGCCGGAGCGGACGAGATCCTCGTCGTCGGCCAGCAGAACCTTGATCACGACGCCTCCCGCATTGGCGTTCCGTGCTCCCTCATGTTCGTGATCTTCACGTACACACGTAGAAGGTCACGTTAATTCTCAGTTATCTCATCATGTGGTAACAGTTTTTCGAGATCACGGCCGCCGTTCACAGTTACCGGAATTGACTGCCGACTTCGCTGCGTAGGCATGCCACCAGGACTTGGCCGGTTCTGTCGGAACCCTGAGTGACCAAACGCGAAAATCCCACTTAGTGGAATGTCGTACCAGAAACACAGATACGACCGGTGGAATCGGATTGCCGTTCTCGTTTCTGCCCATACGGACTGTTGATCGTCTTCTGAACCGATACAGTTCATTCGGTTCGGTCACGAAAACGCGAAGGTCTTTCGCAATAGGCCTACTGGAAAGTAACGTGCGTCACACAGACCCTGTCTGTCCCTGCCCCTGCCCTGTTCGGAGAGGAGCTTCGCGCCATGCGGAGAGCCAATCCGGTGACGTCCCTGCTGGCGACCGCCGCCGTCACCGCCTCCCTCTTGATCGTTCCGTCAGCCGCCCAGGCCGACTCGCGAGAGTCCGCGTTCGCTGCTGACGACTACTGCCTCGGCCAGTGCGGTGACATCGTGCCGCCTGGCAACAACGGCAACGCGACGCTGGCCGAGATCCTGACGCACAAGGCGTTCAAGACGATGCCCGCGCACTCGAACGACCAACTGGGCAAGTACGACGCCCTGGTCAACGGCTACAGCAGCTTGACCAACGACCAGCTCACGAACTTCTTCAACGACTCGTCGTTCGGCGTGCCGGCGGACCAGGTCCAGAGCACGATCAAGCCCCGCGCGGACGTGACCATCGTGCGGGACAAGAAGATCGGCATGCCGCACATCACCGGCACCACGCGGTCCGGGACGATGTACGGCGCCGGATTCGCGGCCGCGCAGGACCGGTTGTGGCTGATGGACCTGTTCCGCCACCTCGGCCGCGGTCAACTGTCGGGCTTCGCCGGCGGTGCTCCGTCGAACCGGGTGCTGGAGCAGAGCTTCTACAACCAGATCCCGTACACCGAGGCGGACCTGCAGAAGCAGATCGACTCGGCTGCGGCTGGGGGTGGTGAACGCGGGCGTCAGGCGGTGGCCGACGTCAACGACTACATCTCCGGCATCAACGCTTACATCACGCAGTCCGTTTCCGCTCGCAACTTCCCCGGCGAGTACGTGCTGACCGGGCACGCCGACTCGATCACGAACTGGAACGACATCCAGCCGTTCAAGTCGACGGACATGGTGGCGATCGCCTCGGTCGTCGGCGGCCTGTTCGGTGCCGGCGGTGGCGGTGAGGTGCAGTCGGCGCTGGTGAAGCTGGCCGCGCAGAACAAGTACGGCGCTGCTGTTGGTGAGCAGGTGTGGCAGGCGTTCCGGGCGGAGAACGACCCGGAGGCGGTGCTCACTCTCCACAACGGACAGTCGTTCCCGTACTCGGCTTCTCCGGCTTCGCCTCAGGGCGTGGCTCTTCCGGACTCCGGCAGCATCACGCCGGAGCGGATGATCTACGACGAGGTGGGCGGCACGGGTGCTGCCGTTGCGGTGCCTGCTGCCGAGGACGTCGCCAAGGCGCGCGGGATCTTCTCCGACGGTGTCCTGCCGGCCGATCTGCTGAACAAGAAGCACGGCATGTCCAACGCGCTGGCGGTGTCCGGTGCGTACACCGATTCCGGCAACCCGATCGCCGTGTGGGGTCCGCAGACCGGATACTTCGCGCCGCAGTTGCTGATGCTGCAGGAGCTCAACGGTCCGGGCGTCCGTTCGCGCGGTGTCTCGTTCGCCGGTGTGTCGATGTACGTGCAGCTCGGCCGCGGTGTCGACTACTCGTGGAGCGCGACCTCCTCCGCGCAGGACATGATCGACACGTACGCCGTGGAGCTGTGCAACGCGGACGGTTCCCCTGCTACCAAGGCTTCTACCTCCTACCTGTTCCACGGTGCCTGCTTGCCGATGGAACGCCTGGAGCGCAAGAACGCCTGGAAGCCGACGGTTGCCGATGGCACGGCGGCGGGCTCCTACACGCTGGTGATGTGGCGGACCAAGTACGGCCTGGTCACCAGCCGTGCCACCGTGGGCGGCAAGGTCGTGGCGTACGCGACGTTGCGTTCCACGTACATGCACGAGGTCGACTCGATCATCGGGTTCCAGGAGCTCAACGATCCTGGCGCGATCCATTCGGCCGCGGACTTCCAGCGCGCGGCCAACAAGATCGGGTACGCGTTCAACTGGTTCTACGCGGACTCCCGTGACGTCGCGTACTTCAACTCGGGCCTGAACCCGGTGCGCCGGTCCACTGTGGACCCGAACCTGCCGACGTGGGGCCGTGCCGAGTACGAGTGGGTCGACTGGGACGGCAACGAGAACGTCTCCGCGGTGATGCCGTTCGCCGGACACCCGAACTCGATCAACCAGGACTACTACATCTCCTGGAACAACAAGCAGGCCAAGGACTTCACGTTCGGCGGCTTCGGTCACAGCGCCGTGCACCGCGGCAACCTCCTGGACGTTCGCGTCAAGGCCTTGGTTTCGTCAGGTCAGAAAGTCACGCGTGCTTCGCTGACCAAGGCGATGGCAGAGGCCGCGGTGGCCGACCTTCGTGCCCAGGAGGTGCTGCCGGAGCTGCTGCGGGTGCTGGAGTCGGCGCCGCTGGACTCGACGCTCGCGCCGGTCGTGCAGAAGCTGAAGGACTGGCAGCGCTCCGGCTCGTTGCGCAAGGAGACCGCGAAGGGCAGCAAGACCTACGCCAACGCCGAGGCGATCAGGATCCTTGATGCCTGGTGGCCGCTTCTGGTGCAGGCCGAGTTCAAGCCGTCGCTGGGTGATGGGTTGTACGACGCGATCGTGGGTGCGCAGCAGGTGGACGAGTCCCCGTCCGACGCGCACGGCGCCGCGCCGCACAAGGGTTCGTCGTTCCAGTACGGCTGGTGGGGTTACGTGGACAAGGACCTGCGCAAGGTCCTCGGAGACCCGGTGCAGGGAGCCTTCCCGCAGACCTACTGCGGCGGCGGCACTCTGTCCGGTTGCCGCACGGCGATGGTCGATTCCCTGAAGGCCGCGGTCGCCAAGCCCGCCAACCAGGTCTACCCCGGTGACGCCGACTGCGCCGCCGGTGACCAGTGGTGCGCCGACACGATCATCCACCGCGCCATGGGCGGCATCACCCAGGAGAAGATCCACTGGCAGAACCGCCCGACCTTCCAGCAGGTCGTGCAGTTCCCGTCCCGCCGCGGCCAGAACATCGCCAACGTGGCTGCCACTGGAACCGCTTCCGCGTCGTCCCACGAATCGGGAGCGAACAACCTCCCGCCGTCGCACGTGCTGGACGGCAACCTCGGTTCCCGCTGGGCCAGCGACTGGAGCGACAACCAGTGGCTCCAGGTGGACCTTGGCTCTGTGCAACGGATCGGTCGCGCAGTGTTGCACTGGGAGTCGGCCTACGGCAGCGGCTATCGCATCGAGCTTTCCAATGACGGCACGACTTGGCGGAACGTTTTCTCCACAAGTAGTGGCGACGGAGGCGAGGATGTCGTAGCGTTTGCAGCACAGGACGCGAGATACCTCCGATTGACGGGTACCCAACGGGCCACTCGTTACGGATACTCCCTGTACGAGCTTGAGGTCTACAGCTTGTAGACCTTCGAGATGAGGCCGCCGATCCACCCCCAGGGGTCGGCGGCCTCTACTAATTTCAGGCCCTGAACAGGTAGTTCCGCGTCTCGCCACCGATCCTGCCGGTCGGCACCCACCGGTTCGCCTGCCACGTGCTCATCCGGTACCCGCGCTCCGTCAGGAAGTCCGCGACGTCCTGCGCCCGGTACCCGAAGCGCTCGACGTGCCGTTCCTCGATCTCCAGCAGCAACGCCGGCTTGAACCGCTCGATGGTCTTCTCGCCACCCTCGAGCACACGCAGCTCGGCCCCCTCGACATCCGCCTTGACGAAGTCGAGCCTGCCGATCCCCTGCTCCTCGACGAAGTGGTCCAGCGTGTCCGTCTTCACCACGACGTCCAGGTGCTCGTCGAACTCCTCGTTGGACCCGAGCCCCTTGGCCCCCACCGTGAGGAACGACCGCCCGGTAACCGGACTCCCGTGCCTCACCGGCACGCTCATGACCTCGCGCCCCTGCCCGTTCCCCAGCGCCACCGAGTGCCTGCGGATGTTCCGCCCCTCCCGCGGCCTGAGCAGGTAGCTGAGCGCGGGGTGCGCGAACACGAGCGGCTCGACGCTGTGCACAGTCCCTTGTGGACCAACCAGTCTCGACAACGTGACCGTGTACAAGCCAAGCGCGGCCCCGACGTCCACACAGACGTCTCCAGGCCGGACGATCTGACGGAGCCCGATCAGCTCCGCCTCGGCATAAGGCGTGAGCCGGGCAAGCGCCCGCAACCCGGCAACCACCGCGGCACTGCGAAGTTCGGTCAGCACCCGAACACCCTAGACGTGCCCGTTCGTGTGCTGCCCGTTCGCATGCTGTTCGCCAGCGGGCAACCCGATCCGGTCAGCGAACTCAGCCGCCACCCGCGACCCGCCGTACACGCTCAACGCCTTGACCAGGTGCTGCTTCAAGTCCTTCCGATGCGCGTCCTCAAGCTCAGGCAACGCCCGTTCCACACTGCTGACCAGCGACTCGGCCCAATGCTTCGCCGGCTGCTGCTGCGCGATCTGCACGAGCTCAGCGAGGTGACTAGACAACTTCACCGCCTCCTCGACCTGATACCCGTTGCGCTGCAACCACCAGATCGTCGCCGTGCCAACGTCCGTCAGCACCTCGTCCCTCAAGTACCTGATCTCGGCCCGCTCAACATCCCGCTCGGCCAACTTGAGCGTCGAGTTCCTGAGCAACGCGATGTGCTTCCGAGCCATCTCCAGATCGTCGTCATTCGTGCTGACCTTGACCCCCTCGGCCCGCGCCCAAATGTGCGTACCGGGCACCTGCCGCTCAGTGGCAAGCTCGTCCGCGAGCTGCACCTGCAGCGCCGCATGGTGCACCAACATCGCCTTGCCGCTGATCTCCTTGGCCCGCTGCAAAACGTGATGGATCGCAGCACTCCGCGGCGCGTTGTGCCTGAGCCCCGTAGCCAGATCGAGCCGCCACACGATCGTCAGCTTGAGGTTGAAGTCCAGCCCGTACACCGCACTGGGCAACGGCGTCTCGAACTCCTGCTGGTGACTGCTGACCGGCGGCACGAAGGTGATGTCCTCAGCACGCCCAGGCACCCGCCGACGCCACCAGGCTTTCAGGGCGCCAAGCGGTCCAGGACGGAAGTCGGGCCAGGGTCTGCTCACGCCCCCTCCCTACCTGACGTTTCTGCCGGTTTGAAGGTGGCCTGCCTCACTTCCCTCCAACGGCCGCAGGCATCTCGCCCGGCCCCTCACAGTGCGTGAGCGGCAGCTCGTGCGGCGCTAGGCGGGGGCGCTGGTCAACTCGGTGGCGCCACCCCGCTAGACTGCTCGTGCCAGCCCTAGTAGCTCAGGGGATAGAGCATCGGTTTCCTAAACCGTGTGTCGCAGGTTCGAATCCTGCCTGGGGCACCACC
>NZ_JYJG01000082.1 GCF_000955955.1 Lentzea aerocolonigenes | reverse complement strand
GCCTGGGGCACCACCTTTCGCCGGGTGAAACTAAGGGCTCTGACCAGTGAAAACAGGTCGGAGCCCTTGGTCTTTAGTCGAGACTGAAGTCGATCTCATCGCCCGTTCGTGGGGCTAGACATGGTGCGAGTTCGGCGTAGTTTCGCAACATGAGCACCCCGAAGCGCCCCGCCAAGGGCCGCCAGCGAGGGGAGATCGAGCCCCTCCCGAGCGGTTCGCTGCGCGTCAAGGTCTACGCCGGCATCGACCCGATCAGCGGTCGTCGGCACTACATCTACGAGACCATTCCGGCCGGTCCAGACGCCGCGAAGAAAGCCGAGAAGGCTCGCACGCGGATCATCAACGAAATCGATGAGCAGCGGAACTCGACCACCAACGCTACGGTCAACCGGCTCATGGATCGCTACCTCGAACTGCTCGACGTCGACAAGAAGACGCGCAAGAGCTACGAGGGGTACATCCGCAACCACATCCGGCCGATCCTCGGGAAGCTTCAGGTAGGCAGGCTCAACGGAGAGACGCTCGATTCGTTCTACAGCGTGCTGCGCCGCTGCCGCGCTCACTGCGACGGCAGGCCGTTCATCGAGAAGCACAAGACGACCGACGCCCACGATTGCGTGGAGCAGCAGTGCAAGGCGCACGTCTGCCGCCCACTCGCGAAGTCGTCCATCCGACAAGTGCACTGGTGCCTGAGCGGTGCACTAAAGCGCGCCGTCAAATGGCGTTGGACTGGAACTAATCCGCTGGCACAGGCAGAGACGCCCAGGCCCGTGGCGGCAGATCCTCACCCACCTACGCCGGAGCAAGCAGCCGCCATCGTCAACGAGGCCTTCAAAGACCTCTCCTGGGGGATGTTTGTGTGGTTGGCGATGACCACAGGTGCCCGGCGTGGCGAGGTGTGCGCATTGCGCCTCGATCTGCTCGACCTGGAGAACGCCGTCCTGCCGGTCAAGACGAGTATCAGCCAGGACGGCGCAGAGACGTGGGAGAAAGACACCAAGACCCACCAGCAACGCCGAATCGCGCTGGACCCGGAAACCGTGGGGCTTCTCCGCGCGTACCTCCAGTACCGAGGAACGAAGGCAGCCGAGTTGGGCGTGAAGGTCGCGAAGGACGGCCGTCTCTTCTCCCCCAGGTTCGATCACACGGACTGGATCAAGCCGGACACCGTGACGCAGCGATACCGCCGGATGTGCGCACGGCTCGGCTGGGACATGCACATTCACTCGCTCCGCCACTACTCCGCAACGGAACTGATCGCGTCCGGTGTGGACGTGCGCACGGTCGCGGGACGGCTCGGCCACGGTGGCGGAGGCGCAACCACCTTGCGCGTCTATTCAGCGTGGGTCTCGGAGGCAGACCAGCGCGCGGCAGGAACCATCGCCGGACGGATGCCAACTCCGCCGATCAAAATTGACCTGTCCGGTGCTCCGGTCTCCACTCTCGAACCGGCAACAGACAACCCGTATCAGAAGATCGCAGCCGACTTGCGCGGAGCGATCACCTGCGGCGCTCTCAAGCCCGGAGACCTCCTGCCGACGGTTGTCGAACTGAAAGCGCGCTACGGCGTGTCAGCGGGCACGACCAACCGCGCTATCGCCGAGCTGAAGGCCGCCGGACTCGTGAACGCCAGCCGCGGCAAACGTGCCGTTGTGCTCGCACCGGGAGAGGAACCGGACGTAGCCGACGTCGTGAGCATCAAGCGCAGGCGAAAGGCCGAGTAACTCCCCTAGTCGCGGGGCCTGTCCATGGGCCCCTGCCCTTTCAGCCAATCGCGCAGCGACTGAGATGGACGCCCGTTGGGAAATGCAGACGACTCGACAACGATAACAACAAAGGCAGTGTACAATTTTCCAGGTTGCCTGCCATGCGTCGGCTCCCGACGCTCCACGAGCGCAAGGCGGGAATCCGCGCTACACCTATGGATAGTCTCACAATAACGCGTCATGTCCAGGAATTTTCCTCGCGCAGATATCCCCCATCCCAGGAATATGCCCAATTGGACAGGCGTGGATTGAACACCTAGCGCGCTACACAGCTTTCGGTGGACTTCCTCTCGAGCACGACGAGGTAGATGCAGGCCTACAGCAACTCCATGAGGCCGAGCAACAACATCTTCAAAGTCGCCCGGATGTGGATTCCGGTCATAGTTGTATTGTATTTCGCGGAAAATTTCGCTGACCACCTCGTGCGAATCATCACGTGGAGGCAGTGGTTGTCCGCGACCAACCGGCGGCTTCCAAGGTAACTCACCATCCATCGGATTACCCTCTCAAATCGAGCGAATACTCACCTCAGCCGTGAATCATGTAACCGAAAATAGCAATGCCGACCGATGTCGCCATGACGATGCCTCCCGTTGTCATCGCACTGGAGCTGCCCGCAATGTAGCCACCGACGAGAATTAGGAAGCCAATTCCACCGGTCAGCCACAACGGCCAGACCAGTTCAGCAAGAAAATGAGCAACCTTTGCAAGGAAGACTGCGGCGACAATAAACACCACGATGGCTCCCAGCAGGAGTACCACCTGGATGACATTTCCAGCACGGTCACCGGCGTCCTCGGCGATCATCAACTCCGTCGGCCGCGGGAACATGGCTTCGCTTCCTGTCGCACCATTGCGTCGACACTTGACGTCGATCAAGCCTCTGACGGTCGGGCAGGCTGTCCGATCAGCACGTCAGTCGTCGATTCACGCCTGGTTGTTACTGATGGCTCGTCACGCACCGGGATAATCGATCTTCCCGGCTGGATTTGCCCAGGGTTCGCGAACCCGCTGCTGGCCGGCTAGGCGAGCGCTGTAAGCCGTTTCTGCTGCCGCTGTGAGCCGACCTGGGCCGCGAGCAGTCGCGCACGCTCAACGTGTGTGGCTGCCTCATCTTTGGCGCCGTTCGCCATGAGCACCTGCGCGAGATCCACTCGAAGCGTCGTCTCCGCGCGTGCGAAAGTCGGATCAAGGCGCCGCAGGACATCTGAGAGCACCTCGATGGCCTCTTGGTCACCGAGCCGAGCTAGCGCGTTGCCGCGCCACCGGGCAAGGTGCGTCGAATCGAACACCAGGTAGGGCGTCTCCGACGCGTCGACACATGCCGGCATCGATCGCAAGGCGTCATCGAAGGCGATCAGGCATTGCGCACGACTGCCGCTCGCCGCACACGCTTCGCCGTAACCCGCGGACAACCAGGAATAGAGCAGGCGTGGCACACGACCACGCGCAAGTTCGAGCGCGTGCCGCGTCAGGTCCACAGCGGCATCCGCTTCCCCGATGTCGAGCAGAACCACGGCCTGCCCGGCGCACGCGTACGCCTCAAGCTCGACTGACCTAGCCTCTCGCGCCGCAGCCTTCGCGGTGTCGTAGTGGTTCCATGAATCGTTGACCTGTCCCTGATCTAGCGACTGCCACCCAGCAAGCGCGGCCGCATCTACCAAGAGTTCTGCCAACGCCGCGCGAACCGGTTGATCGAGCACGTCTCGAAGTACACGCTCCATGTGATCGATCTGCGCGCACAACTCGCTGCGAAGCGCGGACGCACCCAGCTTCCGGTCTATGACTCGCGTGATGTCGAGCTTGTGCCGCATCAACCCGACGGTGTCCAGGTCGAGGGCACGACCAGCCGCAAACCTCGCGCGCAGGGCGAGTTCATCCTCTGTGGCAGTGGGAGCGACCTGTTCGACCGACTCCAGCAGACGTTCGATCGGCACGCCCAACATCTCTTCGAGAAGGCGGCCAGTTGCGGCTGTGACGGGTCCCAGGTCGCGGCCGTCGTCCCGTTTGCCAGATGCCAGGCGGCGCACGTGTCGAGGGCTGATCGTGCCTTTCAGGCCGTGC
Organism: Lentzea aerocolonigenes; assembly: GCF_000955955.1. Classification (GTDB taxonomy): domain Bacteria; phylum Actinomycetota; class Actinomycetes; order Mycobacteriales; family Pseudonocardiaceae; genus Lentzea; species Lentzea aerocolonigenes_A. Next base: position 3,481 of record NZ_JYJG01000082.1, on the reverse strand, counting down.
TCACGCGCGAACACCTCGGCAGCCTCGCTGAACTCTTCGGCGGTCTGACGACGCTGCCGCACCAGCTCGCCGAACAGCGTCAGCGCCCGTTCCTGCCCGCGTGCCGAGCCCATCGGTCGACCTCTCATGCGCCAATGTCAGCGTTGCTTAGTCCAGGTCCAATCATGGCATCTCGGGTCAATACCAGGTCATTTACACCTCGCATGGCCGAGTGAACGCTGATGTCTGCGGTTCTGAGGTGATGATCTGAGGTGATGAGCAGTGAAGGTGACCGAAGACTGGTGGGCCACAGCCGCCCTGGCAGAGACGTTGATGCAGGCTCACGAGGCACTGAGCCGTGCACGTCCAAAGCCAGGAACGCGTGACCCTCGCGTGTGGCGTGACTACCACCTGCGCAGTGCAGCCATCTACACCGAAGTCGCTCAGATCGACCGGGGTCACTTCCACGAAGCGACGGCGTGGGCCACGTGCGAGCGCCAACGCGGCGAAGAGTTCGACCGGCAGATCAAGTCCAAGAACGCGGGCAACGCGTCCGCTTCGTCCTCAGTGGACAAGGCGAGCTGACGACATGGCGCAGAAACTCACGGGGGGCAAAGCAAGCCTAGAGGTGCGCGCGCTGAGCAGGACCGTGCTGGGGTGGCGCAACATCAGAGGCTGGTCTCTCCCAGAGTTGGGTGAACTGGTCGGCTTTTCAGTGGCGACGCTCTCTCAGATCAGCCGAGCCGTGACGCGTCCATCTCCGAGCGATGTCCTGAAGATCGGCGCTGCGTGTCGCGCACCTGACGACGAGATCGAACTTTGCGCTCGGGTGGCACAGCGAGCGAACGATCCTCAGATGTGGGACCGGATCAACGGTGACGCGTGGGCTCGTCTGGTGTGGACCCCTTGGGACGTCATGGCAGAAGCCAACGAACTCCTCATCGTGGCATCCGACGTCCTGCCTGAGCCGTTCCGAATCGGCGCTTATCACGATGCGCTATGCGAGTCAGGCGCGGCAACCAGCGGTCTGGACGTCGATCTCCAGCAGGGCGTTCTGGCTCGATTGGACATGGATGAGAAGGAAGCAGCAAGACCAGGTAGCCACGGGCCACTGCACATACGGCTTCTTGTCACAGAGGCTGTTCTCACGGGCAGCGTCGGCGGGGCTCGGACCATGATCGAGCAGCTTGGACACCTGGAAGACCTCGCAGGGCGAACAGGGTTCGACCTTCGCGTTGTGGACAACGAGGCAGGGCCCTACTTCGGCATGCACCAGTCGTTCACCGTGATGCGGTTCCGGGCACCACGATTTGAGGACGTCGTCCTCACTCGCACTCTGCACGGCGGTGACGTCTGGCTTGAGTCTGCTGCTGAATGCGCACCCTACGAACGCGCTCTCCTCGTACTCAACGACGTCATCAGGCCACGAGAAGACTCTTTGCACTGGCTCAGCCGAGCATCGCTAGCTCTGCAATAGCCGTTGCCTGACAACAACTCTGAACGGCGTCAGCATCGGCTGCGCACGGACACTGCCCAGGCGGGAAACCTAGACATGGCAAAGAGAGCTTCTTCTGCACGCAGCCGTGAGTTCGGAGCAGGAGTTCGAGCGGCGATCGAACGCACCGGACTCACCTCACGTGAGATCGCTGGACTCGTGGGCTGTCACGAGACCAAGGTCTCCGATGTCGCGAACGGCAAGGGGACCGTTACTCAGATCGAGGTCGCCGTGCTGCTGGGAGTCTGTCGCACCAAGGCTCCAGAAGTGGCTCACCTGATGGGCCTCTTCCCCACGCGACACCACGGCGGTGGTTGGTGGCAGGAGCACGGCGCGCGCCAGCCCATCGAACTGCGCACGGCCTTCGAGAACGTGAGTGCGTCCAAGAAGATCGTCAGCTGGCACGCGAGCATGGTGCCGTTCTTCCTTCAGACGGCCGACTACGTCCGTGAGGTGCTCCAAGCGTCCGCCACGATTCCCGCCGAAGAACTCGAAGAACGCACGAAGGCACACCTTGCGATGCAAAAGGCCCTCCCGCGCAAGGCGGAGCGGGTGTTCTTCGTCCACGAGTCAGCGTTGTGCCTGCAAGTCGGTGGACCCCAGGTACACGCGTGGCAGATGCAGCATCTCGCCGTCACGGCGAACCAGCCGAACACCGCGATCAGGATCGTCCCCTCAGCACGAGGCGCACACGCTGGCATGGCAGGACCATTCACTCTGTTGACCTTCGAGAAGTACGAACCGCTGGTGTGGGTGGACACGGAGAACTCCAGCCTGTTCGTCGAGAGCGACGATGCGGTCAAGGGCTACGACATGGTCGTGAAGACGCTCAAGGACACGAGCTTGAGCGGAGACGAGTCCAGGGAGTTGATCGCCAAGTTGTCCGAGACCGCATGGACCGCTGCTGACGAGTACGCGGGGCTGCGGGCACCTTCGGCAGGACCCGTGCCGTAGACGGCACGCCTAAGCAGCCAGCCCTGGCAACTCCGTCACACGATCCGCCAGGACTGGCACCCAAGGCCGTCGCGACACTCGATTTCACGTCGTCGGGTGCCGCGACGGCCGCGTGTGACGGGACGACCCGTCACACGTCACACCCGTCACGGTGGATCGTTCGCGCAGGTAGAGCACCGTTTCGAGCCCGTCACAGCGCTTGTGACGGCGTGACGGGTCTGCTGGACGGGCTGTGACGGGTCAGCGCTCACCGTCGATCACCTCGCCTTCAAGCACTGCCGCGTCCCGCAGACGCTCGGCGGCGGCAAGCAGATCCGCGACGGCGTAGCCGCGTACCTGCTTCACACCGTCAGCCGTCGGCACGCGGTCCCGCGTCGACCGGCAACCCAACTCCACCATGTCGCGGCCGAACGTCGTCATCTCCAGTCCCAACGCCTCCACAAGCTCAGACGTGGGAACGAAGTCACGACCGTCATCACATTCCTCGAGGTAGTCCACAACGGACGCCAACGGCTTAGGCAGTTCAACCTCCGCGGCGCGAACAGCCTCCGCTGCCATCGGTGCGCCACTCCCGATCGCCTTCGCGACGGCCGCGTGATCGAGCATCGGCTGTGCTTCCTGTCCGGCCGCGTGTCCGCTCAACGTCCCCTCCGCCTCACGCAGCCCACGACCGCGCTCGCACAACTCCCTCCAGTCCTCGTTCGGCATATAGAACGTGCGCACGGTCAGCGCGAGTACATCGGCGCCTGCCTCCGTCTCGCCGTCCGGCCGCAGGATGCCCACGCCCTTGTGCGATGGCAGCAGACGGCTGCTGTCGTAGCCACGCGTGTTCATCTGCTCGCCCAGGACGATGTTGCTGTCACGCCAGTCGATGACCCGCAACGCGAACCGTGAGCCGAGCACCGCCCGCAGCTTGGACGGGATGGTCTTGCTGTCCGGCCTCTGCGTAGCGAGCACTAGGACCAGCCCGGCTGCCGGAGCCTTCTTCGCGAGCCATGTCAGCAACTCGCCGATGTACTCCCCTGCCGTGAGCTTCTTCCCTTGCACCTCAAC